>JAYPYN010000113.1:396-4750 GCA_038154605.1 Balneolaceae bacterium | reverse complement strand
GATAATCACTTCCGTTGTTTCTGAGTCTAGAATTTTTTCATGGAAGCTCGCACTATTCATAAGTCTAGAAATTCTACTTAAAAGCTTGATATGTTGAGAGTGATTGCAATCTGGCCCTACTAGAAGAAAAATAATTTGAACAGGTTCATTATCAATAGAATTAAATTCCAACGGAGTTTCTAGTCGAGCAAAAGCTGCGTAATTTTGATCCACCGATTTTGTTTTACAATGCGGAATAGCTAACCCTTTTCCAACCCCGGTAGACATTATCTGCTCTCTTTCGAACACCGATTTACGGATGGATTCTACAATTTCTTCACCCAGTTTAAATTTTAAAGTATCTATCAAATCATCGATGACCTGCTTCTTGTTCTTAGCCTTTAGGTTTGGTAGAACGGTATTTTCATCAAGCAGAGTAAATAAATTCATAGATTTAACTGTTGTTTGATTATTATTTGATGAAACTTGTGTATAGCCCTTAATATAATCAGCAACGATGGAATCAACCAATCTTAAATTGTTAGTTCCATAAATTTTTTTTTCATCGTCATTTGCCAACGTATTTTTTCTAATCATTTCCTAAGATAAAGGGTGTGGAAAAGCGACATCGTTCGAGTTTCATCCTCACCAATTTACATCCTTCTGTTAAATGAGAATGTATTTAATCATCGACACAATCAAAATTAACTTAAAACGCTAAGTTTGAACTTTATTTTATTTTGATTCTCCGTAAACTCAGATATGGATTTAATTCGAGCTTCCATTGCGGTTTTTAAAAAAGATGTACGTGTTGAATTTCGTACTCGATTTGCCATAAATATGGTATTAGCTTTTGTTTTAGCTTCACTTTTATTAATTCTTTTTACATTACGTGCACATGCGCTAGACCCCACTCCAAAAAGTGGACTTATTTGGATCATCATTCTTTTTGCCGCGCTTTCTGCTTTAGGCAGAAGTTTTATCAGCGAAACGGACAAAAACACCTATAATCTGTTACGAATTTATGCCAAAGGTACTGTTGTTTATGTAGGGAAGCTCATTTATAACAGCATATTCTCACTATTTATTAACACATGTACCTTTATTATGTATATGTTCTTGTTAGATATGCATATTGTATCGATACCTTCTTTCTTAGCAATGCTAATGTTAGGCACTCTTGGTCTAAGTTCTGTTTCTACTATGACTGCAGCCATCGTTTCTCAAGCAGATCGTAAAGGTGCAATTTTTTCAGTACTGTCGATCCCATTATTTATTCCTCTAATTTTATTGCTAACAAGAATTACAAAATCGGCATTTATTGATGGAAACATTGGTTCTTTTTTGGGAGATATTGTTGCTCTAATCGGGTTTTGTGGAGTTACAATAACTGCTGGGATCTTATTATTTGATTTTATTTGGGAGGAGTGATGCCGTTAAATTTTGGAGATAAAAAACTAGTTGGACAACAACGTGTAAAAGAACAGATTTCAAGAATGTTATCCTCTAATAGAATTGGCCATGCTTATTTACTATCTGGGCCTATTGGTTGTGGAAAAACTGCATTCGCATTAGCTTTGGCAGAGGTAGTGAATAATATAGATCACCTAACTTCGCTTCCAGATAATACAAAATCCAAATATTCTAGCTGGTTCAATCATCCCGATATCCATGTATTCATCCCCAAACCTACTTCTGCTGATAGATCTGAATTACGCGCACGTTTAGAATTACTAGCATCCGATCCCTATGTGGTGATAAGTTTTGCACAACGCCCTTCGCTACATAAAGAAATGGGATCAAAAAATTTACAAGCCTTTTATCCTATTGATTATTTTAGAGACGATATTAAACCAATAGCTCGGTTACGGCCGAATGAAGGCAATAAGGTAGTTATTGTAATGACTGAAATTGAAACCATGCGAAAAGAGGCCGCAAATGCTTTTTTAAAGCTATTGGAAGAGCCAAGTGATCGTTTAATGTTTATACTTACAACTTCTAATTACGAACAATTACTTCCAACTATTACCTCTCGATGCCAGCATATCCCTCTTGGGATGTTAAGCACTTCTGAAATTAGAGAAGGACTCATATCTATTGATGGTTTAAATGATGAAGAAGCTTCGTATTTAGCTAGAGTATCGAATGGAAATTATGCTTCTACCCGTTTTTTTGATGTCACACGGCTTAAAAATGATCGTGAAAATGTGGTAAACTTTTTGAGATTTTCATACAGCCAAGATGCCCAACAACTTTCTGCCTTAATACAAGAATGGCAAAGTTCCTTAAATATTGAATCTCTTCTTTCTTTAACGAATGTATTGGAAATGTATCTTCGCGATTTATTGATCTATAAAGAAACACAAAATACTGAGTTATTAACCAATATAGATCAACAGGAATCTATTTCTAATTTTGTTAGTTCGCTTTCAGATGCACTCCTTGAATCGATGATTGATGAACTGGGCTCTGTTCGTGCTCAATTGAAACAAAACGTCTCACCAAAGTTAATTTTTACAGTTTTAAGTTTTCGCTTTTCAGCACTAATACGCGGAAAGAGTCCCTTTATTGGTAACTCAGAATCATGGAAACACCTACCCGCATTTACGTTATGAAAACCCTCAAATTCCATAAAATGCAGGGCACCGGTAACGATTTTGTAGTACTAGATAATCGTGATCTAAAACTTTCGGAAAAAGAGATTATCAGCCTTACACCACAGTTATGTGATCGTAAATATGGAATTGGAGCTGATGGCTTACTTGAATTAGAAATTTCCCAAAAAAAAGGAGCCGATTTCACCATGATTTATCGCAATGCAGATGGAAGCGATGCCGGCATGTGTGGGAATGGCGCTAGATGTTTAGCAATGTTTGCAGCGCATCATGGATTTAAAGACCGTGTAAGCTTTAACGTACATAATGCCATTTACAAAGCAACGATTAATAAAGCTGAAGAATCAGTGATTGTGCATTTTCCAGATATTCAACCCCCAAATTGGATTGAAATTGATAATCACAAATTAATCCAAGTCTATCCAAATACCGAACATGTTGTTTGCCTAACCTCTAAACATGCTCTCGAAGTGGAACAAGATTTAATTGATCTTGGAACTACCATTCGAAATGCAGATGCATTACAACCTGAAGGGACTAACGTGAATTTTGTTAATATTCAGGAGGATAATTCTATTCTTCTACAAACCTATGAAAGAGGAGTAGAGAATCTTACACTAGCTTGTGGAACGGGAGCCATTGCTTCAGCAATAGCCGTACATTTTGTTTCGGGATCTGAAACAGGAGCCTTTTCTATCACGGTGCTTGTAAAAGGAGGTGAGCTTGAAGTAAACTTCACATTCAATTCTGAGTTAAACTCTTATCAACATATTACATTAAAAGGTCCTGCCAAATTTGTTTATGAAGGAACTATCCATATTTAAGTGTGGAATTATTCTCATCACCATTTTTATCATTTCTTGTGAATCTACATCAGAAATAATAAAGGAGGATCATAGACCTGTTTCTATACCGAATTCTTTATTACTTGTACCTGGGCAAATACCATTACCCAAGAGTATTAAAGGAGTACAATTTTTTAGAGAAAACTACCAAGAAAGCCCACCTATTCTTCGATTACATTCTGAGGATAAATTAATACTTCGTTTTGATGAATTAACTTCATTAAGCGGGCAGTTTACCATTAGTTTTACACACTGTAATAAAGATTGGCAGCCTTCAGGTTTAATGGATAGTTGGGTATATAATGGTTTTAGTGAGTTTTCATTACTGGGAGGGATATTAAATGAACAGACACGCCCTAGTTACATTACATATTCTATGGAATTATCAAATTCTATGTTTTTAATTAGTGGAAATTATTTATTGCATGTACATGATTTTGAATCTGGTAAGAAAATATTTAATCTTCCCTTTTTTGTAACTGAGGATATTGGAACTTTTAAACCCGACACAAAAGTATTTTACAATAAAGGGTCGAATGGAACAGCAAAACATCAATTAAGGGGTGTTTATGTATACCCCGACTTTCTTGAATTTCCTGAGTTCAATTTATTTTATCTTTTTGCACAAAATAGATTTTGGAAAAAAACTGTATCTCCAAATCAAAAAAACTATGTTGAATCTGAACGCTCCAGTTTTCGATTAACTGAAGAACAATATTTTGAAGCATATGTTGGGTTTAACAACTTAGACTTACGAGAGGTGAATCTTCAAAATGCTCAAATATTTGGCTATTACCCAACAAGTATACCCGAAAAAATTGTACTTAGAGAAGATTATTTTAATTTTGAAAGAGATAGTAGAACGTTTATGGTTACTGGTTTTGGAAAACCAGTATTTAATAAACAGGCAAAATA
>JAYPYN010000113.1:0-349 GCA_038154605.1 Balneolaceae bacterium | reverse complement strand
TTTCGCTATCAAACCCAAGGAATTTTTCCCAAAGATTCAGAGATATACTTAATCGGAGACTTTAATCAGTGGACAATATCAAAAAATTATAAATTATTGTATGATAACGAATTACACCTTTTTTATGTTGATGCATTAATCAAACAGGGTGTATATAAATATAACTATGTAATTATTAAAAACGACGTTCCAATCGATGTATATAATTCTGAAAATCTAAGATCACCATTACAAGAATATACAGGCTTTATATATTACCAAGATACTGAATTGCATTATGACCGTTTGCTAAATACAAAAATATTTTATTCTAATTAACTGTTAAAAATCAATCCCAATTGATATATAA
>JAYPYN010000112.1:0-7311 GCA_038154605.1 Balneolaceae bacterium | reverse complement strand
TGGTAGAGCAAAGGGAATTTGACCAAGCCCTATCCTATTATAAACAGTACAAAGACATTAATACGGAAATAAGAGATACGGTAGCTTTAGCTTTAGTACATAGCAACATTGGTACGATATATTTGAATCAAGCCCGCTCTGATAGCGCTTTGGTTCACTATTTCAAAAGTATAGAACTAATTAAAAGTGCAGATAAAAACAATCCAAGGCGAAATGCACTTAATTTTATAGGAGTGGGAAATATATACGAGGAACAGGGATATCCAACCAAAGCCATAACCTATTATCATCAATCCTTAGCCATTTATAAAGCCTTTAACGATCCCGAAAAAACATCTATCGTTTATCAAAATATGGGGAAGGTATATGGAGATATGGGACAATTAGATTCCTCGTTGGTGTACTACCAACGTGCGTTAGCCGAGGCAGAACACGTTGGGAATCTAAAAATAGAGGCAGAGCTTATGCATGAATTAGGCGTATTATTTAATAACAAGGGTGATTATGAAAATGCAATAGAAGTACTTCAAGCCTCAGCTCTTTTATTAGAATCAAATGGGCAACAGCGTGAAATAATTACTGCTACTTTTAACCTTGGTGTTTCTTGGTTTCGTCTCAAAAAATATCATCAAGCCTTAGATTACTTTAAACAAAGCATAGAGCTTGCCAACCAAACCCAAGATTTAGAACTACAAGAAAAGGGCAATAATGCTTTAGCTGAAACTTATGCACAGTTAGGAAATTATGAATATGCCTTTCACCATCAACAGACCTATGATGCATTGAAAGATAGTATAATGAGCCAGAATAGGATGCGCACCATCGAAGAACTTATCACCAAATATGAAACAGAGAAAATAGAAGCTGAGAACAAACTATTGGAAGCCCAACAAGGGGAGAGTAAAGCGATTATTTTGCAAAAAAAAACTGAAAATAAAATATTGGTTTTGTCATTATTAACTGTTGCTACTGCCGTACTTTGTTTAATTGCTTGGGTAAGTTATAGCAATAGAAAAAAAAGAATTATTGCTTCCCAAAAAGAATCGTTATATCAAAATCATATCGACAGGCTACTAAACAAGCAACAACTAGAATCGGTTTCTGCAATGATAGAAGGGCAGGAAAAAGAACGTACACGACTTGCCGCAGAACTCCACGATCGTTTGGGGAGCATACTTTCGTTGGTAAAATTGTACTTTAGTTCTATGGATGAAGAATTAAAGCAAACAAGCCCTAATTTATACTCTGCATTTACAGAGGGCAATCAATTTCTTGATGATGCCTTTGTTGAAGTAAGAGCTTTAATTAAGGAGATGAAAGAAGGTATGGCTGTTGGTGAAGGATTAAAAAAGGATTTAGAGCAACTTATACATAAGATTAGAAAATTAGGCATTGCGGTTAATGGTAGTATAGAGCTAGATAAGAAGTTGAATAACATAGTAGAATTACAAGTATATCGAGTGGTGCAAGAAGCATTAAGTAACTCTTTAAAGTATTCTAAAGCCCAAAAAATAGAGCTTATTGTTAGCGATCACAATCATCTAAAAGTGCTAATACGTGATAATGGGGTTGGTTTTGATCTTAAAACGTTATCCATCAAGCAAAAAGAAGGAGATAGTTTTGGAGTAGAAAATATGGAGCATAGAATAAAGCTACTAGGAGGCGAATTTTCTATTAAGGCGGCAAAAAATGAAGGGGTTGCGATTAACATCGAAATTCCTTTACTAAAAAAAGATGATATTTGGAGCGTACACGAACTAAATTAATGCTATGCCAAAAATAATCTTGGTTGATGACCATAAAATATTTGTACAGGGAATGGAAGTTCTTCTATCTCGGTCTAACGATTTTCAAGTAATTGGTGCTTTTACCAATGGTTTAGATTTAATGCGGTTTTTAGCCAATGGTAACATACCTGATGTTTTACTTTTAGATATAGAAATGCAACCAATGGGGGGAGTAGAGCTTGCCGAAAATGTACTTCGCCAATACCCTTTAGTAAGGATACTTATGTTGAGCACGTATTTTAATGCATCTTTTGTACAAGAATTGATTGAAAGCGGTATTGCCGGATATTTACTTAAAAGTACAGGGTTTCCAGAGATTAAAGCAGCAATAATGAAAGTTGCGAAGGGGGGGTTCGCTTTCAGCCCGGAAGTGATGGAAGTAATTATTCATGGTTATAAAAATGGTCCGGTAAAAAAAGAACCAACCGAAGGCCAACTTGGGCCTCTTTCGGCTAGAGAAGTAGAACTAATACAATTAATTGCGGAAGAACTGACCATGAAGGAAATAGCCGCACAATTATTTCTGAGTGAACATACTGTAAAAACACATCGCAAAAATATAATGGCGAAAATGGATGTAAAGAATACAGCAGGTCTTATAAAAAAGGCGTTTATCTTAGGCTTTATTGAATAAAATGGTGGCAACATGGTAAATGTAATGTGAAAAAATTTAGATAATCACTTTTTTTATATACTTCTTTTTTTTCTACTATAAATCATGGCTTTAAGTGAAACGCGTATCAAATCTCTTATTGAGCATCATGTTTGGAATGAAACTTGTCCGATTTCTCATTCAGAATTGGTGTATGTGGATATTGAGCACATAAATTTCGATGGATTTTCCCAAATTGGGGAATTACTTGTGGCTAAAAAAGTGGCAAAACAAGTTTCTCTGATTTTTAAAGAACTTTATCAGCGAGGATTTCCAATTCATACTATTCAACCTATAGATATTTTTGAGGGCGATGATTACGCATCCATGCAAGCAAACAATACATCGGCATTTAATGGAAGAAAAATAATGAATACAGATCGGTGGTCGAGCCATGCTTATGGTGTAGCCATTGATATCAACCCCGTGCAAAATCCATATTTGATGTTAAATAAGAACACTTCAACGATTAAAATTTACCCAGATAAAGGAATTTCGTATGTAAACAGAGGAGTAATGAAAGCGGGTATGGTAGAAGATATTGTGCCTATATTTGCACGACATGGATTTACAGAATGGGGAGGTAACTGGGCATTAAAGCCTGATTATCATCATTTTCAATTACCATGGGATCGCATTAATACACTTTTCAAGTAGGCAGAAGCTTAACAGTACTTAAGTGTGAATCTATTTTTGGATATTTACATTTTTTAGAACGCAATTACAGCGAATAAGTACATGGAGAAAGCGGATAAAGGTTTATTCCATGTGTTCTTTTATATTGTTTTTAAGAAATAAGACGTATTTCTTAGGAAGCGTAAAAGGGCGATTTTGGGGGATGGCGGTAAACCGTGGAGATGCAGTAGAGGTTGGTTTTTGAGGTCTTAACTCAGGATTCCAACTAAAACCGTCTAGGGTACGTTTATCTAAATCGGTGTATTCAGGCAGAAATAAGCCCTGATTTTGTCCCATTTTAGCTAAAGTAAGTTCCCCATTTTCGAAAAAAAGGATGGTATTAGGGCTAGAATTCTCCATAGCACCATCAGGTTCATTATCTTCATTTTTTGTGTGATATAAAATTTCAGAATTAGGAAAAAGCTCAATCCTTGAGATTTCATTCTCTTTAAAATATGCAAATAAAGAATCCCCCTTAAGTTGATGTAGCCTCAGGGTAGAAGAATCCTGCTGAACCGAAAAAGCAGAAGGATAAGAACTCAATTTTTTTATTTTAGTACTATCTAATTCTACCATTATTTCTGTGCCTGTAAGTTGAATGTTTTTATTCCAACTTTTTGGCGAACCCCGAAGTGTGAAAACCTCGGCTTGTGAATCGTAAAATAAGGAATCCGAAAGGGAAGAAAATTTATGGGTCCAAACGTTAACATTACCAAATCCTTGAACGGTAGAAGATGAGTCACGATCTATGAGTAATAATTCGTTGGCATAAATATGGGTGGTATCAGATGTGGAAGAATCAGTTTCTACCTTCATTAAATACCCTCGTTGTTTTACATATCTACGACCTGTTGAGTCTGCCTCGATATACTCTCCAGTAAGTAGAGCGTTGTTGGTACTATCTGAGATAAATACATTGCTATATATTTGTACATATTCACGTTCGCGATTCAAAAACAAAGAATCGCCTTCCGCATATTGCGATGAATCCGCAAGTTGCACATTATATCTAAACACGGCGCTGTCTTGTTTTTGGTAATAAACCCCAGATTTTGCGATAAGAACTCCTTTGGAGTCTTCTAAACGAATCCCTGAGGTAAAGTTTGCAACTTTAGTTTCAAAATTATAATCCACTTTATCACCGAATAAGGTAGTGCTATCTTGTTTAATCACAACTCTACCTCTTAATAAGCTAATATCTTGGTTGGTGTAATATATAAGAGTATCTGCCCATATATTTTCGGTTTCAGTATCAATTTGAATGTTGCCATAGGCCCGCATTTCTTCTAGATCCAAGTACCGAAATGCACTATCGCAAGTGAGTGTAATATTTTTCATTACCATTTTTGTATTGAGAAGCTTCTGTACGCGTTGTCCATCTATTTGGGTAAGGGTAGCAGAATTAAAACGGATAAGTTCTACAATATCTTGAGCACTTGACGGTAAAGAGTAGATAAGAAATAGGATAAAGAGATATGATTTTGTCATTTATTCTATCACAACTTTGCCGCCACCTTCATTAAGCGTGTAATTGGTCAAATCAGAATTTCCTTTAAATCCGTTAGCAGCAATACTATCTGGTGGTGAAATAAAAATTACGAATGCTGGAGTACTCACTTGGTCTATCTTTCTCTCCCATAGTAAATATTCGGATCTAAGATTTTTCCCATCTACTGTGGTAACATTAACATTATAAAACATTTCAAACCTACTTTTATCGGGTTCATAAAAAGCACTATCACATTCTACGGTACTTTCTAATTTTCCATGAATATCGAAAATTTGAATAACTACAGGACCGCTAATTCTTGATTCATTATTCCCATTTTTTTGGATGTTTAAAGAATAAGATGCGTCCATTTTCATTCGAATTAAGTTGCCTTCAATTAAATTCATGGAAAATCCCAAATTTTCGGTGGTTTTTAATAGTTAATCTGACATTGAAAGGTTAACTTGTTGGTTGTCGAACTCACTAAGGTCATCACAAGAAAAAGCGACCACTGCTATTAAAATATAAGCTATACGGTTAAAGCGTTCCAAAATAGCGATCACCTGCATCACCTAAACCAGGAACGATGTATGCATTTTCGTTTAGTTTTTCGTCAACAGCGGCAGTGATAATGGGTACATCTGGATGCTCTGATTGTAACCGATCTATACCTTCTGGTGCAGCAATTAAGCATACAAAGCGTATATGCTGTGCACCATGTTCTTTCAAAAATTTTAGAGCATGAGAAGCACTGCCACCCGTAGCTAACATAGGATCAACTACAAGATTTAATGCTTTATTAATGTCCGGAGGGAGGTTATCGTAATAGTTTACGGGTTGATGGGTTGTTTCATCGCGGTAAACACCTACATGGCCAATTTTTGCTTCTGGCATAAAGCTGATGATTCCATCCACAAGGCTTAACCCTGCCCTGAGGATTGGAATCACAACAACTTCTTGTTTGGGGATAAACCCCGCTGTTTGTTGGATTGGAGTTTCAACAATTATTTCATCCAAGGCTAAATCTTTTAAGGCATGGTATGCTAAAATAATACCTATGTTAGACATCGCCTTTCTAAATGTAGCCGTTGTGGTACTTTTATCCCTTAAATAAGTAAGATATCGATCTACAATAGGATGTTTGATTACTGAAACTTGATCCATTTTTATTTAATGCCTTGTTCTTCCATTTTAGAAAAATAGGTTTTTGTTGCTTTTGCCACAACACCAGATAGGGCAAATAACGCAATAAGGTTAGGGAAAGTCATTAAACCTAGTGCGATGTCGCCAATAGCCCAAACAGTCTCAAGAGCTAAAACAGCACCTACAAAATGCATTACCACATATACCAATTTATAGTATATAATGGATTTGTCTCCTGCTAAATATTGTATGGATCTATCGCCATAATAACTCCAACTTATTGCAGTGGAAACGCCAAATAGAATAACACAAATGGTAACAATGTATTTTCCACCATTGAAGATGGGAGCCAAGCCTTGTTCAAATGCTAAAGCAGTTAAAGGGGCACCATTTTCTGCGGTACTCGTGTAAAGTAGTTCAATTTCCTCCCCATTTTCGCTGGTGATAAGAGCACCACCGTCTAATTCCTCAATCGTGCCATTAAATAATTGTGTGCGCTCTTCATCTACATAAAATGTTCCTAGTTGGGCATTATTCCGTATTAAAGAACCATTTCCTACTTCACCGTCAGCAATCATTAAGGTGTTGGTACTATCGCTTACTTGGATGCTAGTTTCACTTGCAGAAGTTGTAAAAATTGTATCGTGCTTCATATCCCAAACACCCGTGCTTACAATTACAAGACCTGTCATCGTACAAACTACTAAGGTGTCAATAAAAGGCTCTAAAAGAGCAACAACACCTTCTCTAACAGGTTCTTTTGTTTTTGCTGCACCGTGCGCTATTGGGGCACTACCTTGTCCCGCTTCGTTTGAGAAAAGCCCGCGCTTAATCCCCCAAACCAAAGTGGTAAGAAATAATCCAGTTCCAACACCAACAGCACCAGCTTTAGGATTAAAGGCATATTCTAAAATGGTACCAAATGCAGGTAATATTTTATCCACATTGAGCAAGAGAATAATTAATGCGCCTAAAACATAAATTATTGCCATTAATGGCATTAGGCTTGCAGTTACTTTACCTATGCGTTTAATCCCGCCAATAATTACAAAACCAACAATAGAGGCGGTTACAATACCAGTAATCCAACCAGGAATCATAAATGTACTTAAAAGAGTATCCGCTACGGTATTTGCTTGTACTGCATTACCTGTTAAAAAAGAACAAATAACAGCCATTACTGCAAAAAATACAGCTAGCCATTTCCAGTTTTCTCCTAACCCTTTTTCAATGTAATACATAGGTCCGCCTGAAACCGAACCATCTGCATTTTGTATTCGATATTTAACGGCCAATGTACATTCTGTGTACTTAACAGCCATGCCAAAAAATGCAGTAACCCACATCCAAAAAAGTGCTCCTGGTCCACCGTAGTGAATGGCAATAGCAACACCAGCAATATTACCAATACCAACAGTTGCAGAGAGCGCGGTTGTTAGGGCTTGAAAATGGTTTACATCACCAATAGCATCTGGTGACTCGAATTTCCCAATAACAGAAAATACACCATGTTTAAATTTAAGAATATGAACAAAACAGAGTATTAAAGTTATAAAAATCACAAA
>JAYPYN010000111.1:0-7398 GCA_038154605.1 Balneolaceae bacterium | reverse complement strand
TATCTCTAGCTCGCACAAACAATCTGTTCTATTCTCTAACAATATTTCAAATAACTTCTGCCATATGATTTCTAAGACAGATTTTAAATATAAGGCACTAATTTGCTCCTTGTCAATAGTAACTTAAAATAAATTTTTAGTTACAAAAAAAAAGTGATACCCAAATAAGTATCACTAATACACACAATGTGTTGATTTAACTATCCTATTTAGGATTTTTCGAATCTATAGATTCAGACGCGGTTTTTTGAACGGAATCATCTACGTTATTCTCTGAATCCGTCTGTTCAAAATTTACAACTTCATCGATATTGCTTGGAGTATCTAATGTAGTTTTTGAACTAGACTTACCAGCTCTACGGGTCCTTTTCTTTTTTGTAGTTTTAGTTCCTTCAGGTTTTATATCATTATAATCTACAAGTTCAAGAATAGCCATATCGGCTCCATCCCCTTGCCGAAAACCAGTTTTTATTATTCTAGTATATCCGCCTGGTCGATCTTTGCTTTGCGGGCCTATCTCCGAAAAAAGTTTTTTTACGGCTTCTTTATTTTGTAATGAAGAAAAAACAATTCTTCGATTAAGTAAATTATCTTCTTTTGACCTTGTAATCAGTGGTTCTACAAAACCTCTAAGTTCTTTGGCTTTTGCCAAAGTTGTTACAATTCTATGTTCACGAACTAATGCCATAGCTAATGCACGCATTGTTGCTCTTCTATGAGATGAAGTTCTACTTAATTTTCTACCTTTTACTCTATGACGCATAATTCGGTCCTTTAATCTAAATATTTTGCTACATCCATTCCGAATTGAAGATTTTTTTCTTCAATAACATCAATTAGTTCAGTAAGAGATTTTTTACCAAAATTTCGGAATTTCAATAAATCTTGTTCATCTCGTGCAACTAACTCTCCTATTGAGTTAATATTAGCTGATTTTAGACAGTTGTAAGCACGGACACTTAAATTTAAATCCTCAATACTAGTGCGAAGCAGACTTGCAACACGCTGTTTTTCCGCATCAACTTCTTCTTCTTCTTGAGTGAATGGTTCTTCAATTTTTTCAGTAATGAATTTTTCGATATGCTCTTTAAGAATTTTACCTGCAAGGGTAAGTGCTTCTTTTGCATTAACAGAACCATCTGTTTCTACATCCATAACAAGTTTTTCGTAATCGGTTCTTTGCCCAACACGTACATTATCTACATTAAATTTTACAGATTTAATTGGTGTAAAAATTGCATCTATTGGAATCAAATTAATATCCTCGTCCTCAAAAGACATCTCCTCTGCTGGCATATAGCCTCTACCTCTACCTACTCTAAGCTCTATTTCTAGCTCTGCATCTTCTGCAAGATTAGCTATTATAAGGTCAGTGTTAAGAACATCATATTCAGCCGTCGAAGCATCAATATCAGCGGCAGTTAACTCTCCACCGCCCTTTTTTGAAAGATAAATTACACCACCACTTTGTTCTATTTGCTTAAACCGAACTTGTTTGAAGTTTAAAATAATTTCATAAACATCTTCTTTAACACCCTTAATACTAGAATATTCGTGATCAACGCCATTAATTTTGATTGCAGTGATAGCTATTCCAGGTAAAGATGAAAGCAGAACACGTCTGAAAGAATTACCGATAGTAACTCCAAAACCTCTCTCTAAAGGTTGTAAAACGAACGTACCGTAAGCGTCTTCATCTTTTACAACATCGAGGCTTTCTGGCATTTGTATACTATAATTACTCATAACTATATGGTAAATCTTAAATTTTATTTGGAGTAAAGCTCAACAATGAGCTGTACGTTTATGTTTTCAGGAATTTCTTCCATTGTTGGAGTGTATAAGAACTTTCCAGTTCTCAATTTGGAATCTATTTCAACCCATTTATATTTATTTCTAGGAGCGTTTGTTAAAGATGTGTCAACAACTTCTAAGTCTCTAGATTTTGGACGCAAACTAATAACATCACCTGCTTTTATAGCATATGAGGGTATGTTAACAGTATGACCATTTACCGTAATGTGTTTATGACTTACTAATTGGCGAGCTTGTCGACGTGTTTTAGCAAATCCTAATCTAAATACGGTATTATCTAATCTAGATTCTAGTGCTTGAAGTAGATTTTCACCAGTAACTCCACCTTTGGCTGATGCTGCTTCATATAAATTTCGAAACTGCTTTTCTAGTAAGCCATAGGTGTATTTAGCTTTTTGCTTTTCTTCTAACTGGATAGCATATTCTGATTTTCTCTGAAATCTTGAGCGCCCATGTTGTCCTGGACCATATGGTTTACGCTCTAAAGCTTTGCTAGCACCAAAAATTGGCTCCTTAAATCGTCTAGCTTTTTTTTGTTTTGGGCCTCTGTATCTTGCCATTTCTTAAATCAATTCTGGTTAAACTCTTCTGCGTTTTGGTGGTCTACATCCATTATGTGGAATAGGTGTACGATCAATTATTTGTGTCACTTCTAAGCCAGCATTGGCCATTGCCCTTACTGCCGCTTCCCTTCCAGATCCAGGCCCTTTTACAAATACTTCTACGCTTCGTAAACCCATTTCATGCGCGGCTTTAGAAGCCGTTTCTGCACTAAGCTGAGCTGCATAAGGAGTGTTTTTTCTAGATCCTTTAAATCCTTCTTTACCTGCTGATGACCAAGAAAGAACATTTCCATTACCGTCGGTAATTGTTACAATAACATTGTTAAACGTTGCTTTCACGAAAGCCATCCCCTTGGGATCACTTAATTGTATTTTCTTTTTTCTTTTTGAGGACGCGCCTGATTGTTTTTTAGCCATAATACTTAATGTATATTATTTACCTACTTTTTTCTTACCTGCAACAGTACGCTTCTTCCCTTTTCGGGTACGAGCGTTGGTCTGTGTTCGCTGACCTCTAACTGGAAGCCCTTTACGATGACGGACACCTCTATATGCACCGATTTCAATAAGTCTTCGGATGTTACCATTTACTTCGCTTCTTAATGCACCTTCAACTTTAAGTTCTTCTTCTATAAAATTTCGGATTGCGTTAACTTGATCATCAGACCAATCTATAACTTTTATGTTGGGATCAATCTCAAGAGAATCAAAAATTCTAGCTGATTGTGTTTTTCCGATTCCGTGAATATAAGTTAGACCTATTAAGCCTCTTTTTTGTTTAGGTAAATCAATTCCAGATATACGTGCCATAAATTTTTATCCTATCCTTGACGTTGTTTATTACGTGGATTTTTTTTGTTGATAACGTAAAGACGTCCTTTTCTTCGAACGATTTTGTCATCTGCACTACGTTTTTTAACAGAAGATCTTGTTTTCATTTCTTTTAAAATTATTTGTAGCGATAAGTAATTCTTCCTTTTGACAAGTCGTAAGGAGACATTTCAATTGCTACTCTATCGCCTGGTAGTATTTTGATATAATACATTCTCATTTTACCAGAAACATGAGCTAGAATTTCATGTCCATTATCGAGCTTAACCTTAAACTGTGCGTTAGGTAATGCTTCTAAAATTTCTCCGTCTTGTTTAATTGGCTCTTGTTTAGCCATATAGAATTACGTTATCAGGATTTTTTGATAGCTCGGCAATATAATCAAAAGTACTTAAAATTTCAGCATTACCTTCATTAACAACAATATTATGTTCAAAGTGTGCTGAATACTTTCGATCTGCTGTTACAATCGTCCAGCCATCATCTAAGGTTTCTACTTTCCATGTTCCCATATTTATCATGGGCTCAATGGCTAAGGTCATACCAGAGCGTAAACGCTCTCCACGACCTCTTTTCCCATAGTTTGGCACAGAGGGATCTTCATGTAAAGATCTACCTAAACCATGACCAACTAAGTCTTTAACAACACCGTATCCTTCATTTTCGCAATGAACTTGTACGGCATTTCCAATATCGCCAATTCGATATCCATGTTTAGCAAACTCTATTCCTTTATAAAGTGAATCAAGTGTTGTGCGTAATAAGCGCCAAACAGAATCATCACATTCACCAACAGCAAATGTATATGCATGGTCTCCAAAATAACCATCAAGCTCGACACCACAATCAATGGAAACGATATCTCCTTCTTTTAAAACACGCTTTCCTGGTATACCATGTACTACTTGTTCGTTTACAGATATACATAATGTACCTGGAAATGGATTACTGGCTTGACCATAGCCTTTGAAGGCTGGTCTAGCTCCATGTTTTTTTATAAAATCTTCTGCAATTACATCTAGTTTACCAGTTTCTATACCAGGCTCAATGTACTTACTTACCTCCGCAAGAGTGTGGGAAACTAGCTGCGCGCTATTCCTCATTTTTTCAATTTCTCTTTCACTCTTGAGGTAAATCATTAGGCTCTTCTACGTCCCTTGATTTTACCAGTTTTCATAAATCCATCGTAATGTCTCATCATTAGGTGGCTTTCAATTTGTTGGAGAGTATCTAAAGCAACTCCAACTATAATTAAAAGACTTGTACCTCCATAAAACAATGCAAAACCTGGGGTAACTCCAAAGTTAATTACAATTGCAGGAAGTATAGCAACAAACGATAAAAAGATGGACCCTGGAAGGGTGATTTTTGTCAAAATATTATCAATGAACTCTACAGTAGCTTTACCTGGACGTACTCCAGGGATAAACCCGCCTTGTCTCTTCATAGTATCTGCCATTTCTCGAGGATTTATAGCAATAGCAGTATAGAAAAAAGTGAAAAACACACATATAAAAAAGAAAACAATTGAATATAATAATCCAGAATAGTCCACCGACCAAGCGGTTAGAAGCTGTACTGTTTCGTTTTCTGGAAAAAAAGAGCCAATTGTACTTGGTATGAACATAATTGACTGTGCGAATATAATTGGCATTACGCCAGCCGCATTCACACGAATTGGAAGATACTGAGTAGTACCACCATATACTTTTCTACCAACAACACGTTTAGCATATTGTACTGGAATCTTACGTGTACCTTGAGTGAGTAATACTACTGATGCTATAATTAAAATCAACATTGCTATTTCTAAAAGTACAATTATAGCATTACTCTTGGTAGTAACTTCATTGATCAGATTGGCGGGTAATATTGCGATAATACCAATCATAATGATTAATGAAATACCATTTCCAATACCTCTTTCGGTAATTCTTTCTCCCAACCACATTACGAATGTTGTACCTGCTGTAAGCACAATTACAGAAGTTAGCATAAAAGCAAAGTTACTAACTATAATAGCTTGTGGGGCTGTTGCAATAAGATTTATGGAAAAAGCAATGGATTGAAGACCAGTAATTCCTACGGTTCCATAGCGTGTTAGTCTTGTAATTTTTTGTCTACCTTCCTCCCCTTCTCTTTGTAATTTTTGGAAGTAAGGTATAACCGCGCCCATTAGTTGTATTATAATTGAAGCGGTAATATAAGGCATAATTCCTAGTGCAAATACACCAGCACGAGAAAAAGCACCACCAACAAACATATCGAAAAGGCCTAATAGACTGTTCGAACTAGGTGTCATACTTAATAACGCGCTCGCATCTACGCCTGGAAGTGTAATGTAACTACCAACCCTATATATCATCAAAATACCAATGGTATAAAGAATTCTATTCTTTAGATCTTCTATTTTGAAAATATTGCGAAAGTTTTCGATCAAACTCATTGGCTAAACAATGTTCTAATTAATTAATAATTTTTACTTTGCCACCTGCTTTCTCGATTTTAACGAGTGCAGATTTACTTAAAGCATGCGCTTCTAACTCAATGTTCATTTCTATATCACCATTGCCAAGAATTTTTGCTAATTCATTCTTTTTTACCAACCCAGCGTTAACTAAATCAATAAAAGTGATACTAGTTTCAAGTTTACCAGACTCAATATAATCTGAAATTGTATCCAGATTAATCGGACGATAGGAAACTCGGTTAGGATTAGTGAAGCCAAATTTTGGTACTCGTCTTTGCAAAGGCATTTGTCCACCTTCGAACCAAGGTCTTCTTGAATATCCAGAACGTGATTTAGCTCCATTCATGCCTCTACCAGACTCTTGACCTAAGCCAGATCCTTCGCCACGACCTACACGTTTCCTGTTCTTTTTATTTGGGGTTGGTGCTTTTAGTTTGTTTAATTTCATTTGTTAGTTCCTCTAAAGATTAACCTTCAAATACTTTGTTTAGTGAGATACCTCTACGTTGTGCAACCTCTACCGGATCAGTTAACTCTTTAAGGGCTTGGAATGCAGCTTTAACCATATTATGAGGATTAGAAGATCCTTGTGATTTTGATAGGATGTTCTGAACACCAGCAACATCTAAAAGATTTTTTACTGCACCACCGGCTATTACACCAGTACCTTCGGAAGCTGGACGTAATAATACTTTACCAGCACCAGCCTTTCCAATCACAGGATGATAGATACTTTTACTTGACGTTAAAGGTATTCTAATTAAATTTTTTTTAGCGTTATCGAATCCTTTTTGAATAGCATCTGAAACTTCATTTGCTTTTCCTAGCCCATGACCTACAACACCGTTTCCATCACCCACTACTACGATTGCATTAAAGCTAAATCTTCGCCCACCTTTTACCACTTTTGCTACACGGTTTACATGGACAAGTTTTTCCTCTAAATTAAGATTAGCGGCTGGTATAGATTGTTTTCTTCTTACTTTAGGCATTCTGTTTCCTATTAAATTTAAAACTGCAGTCCGCCTTCGCGAGCACCTTCTGCAGCAGCTTTTACAATTCCATGATAATTATAACCACTACGATCAAATACTGCCGTAGTGATACCTTTGTCGATAGCAGATTTTGCAAGATTTTCTCCAGCAATTTTTGCGCCTTCTACACCATTTGTACATTTAACGGCTGCTAAAGTGACACCATTAGCATCATCTATTAATTGTAGATAAGTAAACTTGTTACTTTTATATACTGCAAGCCTAGGTTTGGCCGATGTACCAGATATAGTAGCACGAATGCGTCTTCGAATCTTATTTCTTCGTTCTGTTTTTATTTGGTTCTTATCCATCTTGAAATTATTTAGATGCAGACTTACCTGCTTTACGTCTTATTTGTTCTCCTTCGTAACGAATACCTTTACCTTTATAAGGTTCGGGTTTTCTAAAGGATCTAATTTTCGCAGATACCTGTCCAACAAGTTCTTTGTCAATACCTGTGATGATAACAATAGGGTTTTTTTTAGATTTTGTATCTACCTCAATCTTTATTCCCTGTGGAGCTACAAAAAATATTGGGTGTGAATAACCCAAATTTAACTCTAAAACATCACCATTGATTGCCGCGCGGAAACCAACGCCAATTATTTCAAGTTTTTTTGTATACCCTTCAGAAACACCTATAACCATATTATTTATCAATGAACGGTATAATCCATGTAGAGCT
>JAYPYN010000110.1:6223-7414 GCA_038154605.1 Balneolaceae bacterium | reverse complement strand
TTTCTAATCCTTCTTCTTCTAGGCGATGCAGTTGCCTAAACATAGAATGAAATTCAGCATTAGTAGTAATTATTTTTGGTTTATTCTTTAAATCGAGGCTACTTAATAAACTAACTAGTAAAACATGTGTATTTTGCTCCCTGCAGTAAAATCCACTAGGATCATCGTAATAGTTTCTAAGATAATTTCTTAAAATTTCAGTTTTTTCGAAGCTTGCATCCCATTTTTTATCAAGATTTCTTGCGGAAATATCAAAATATTCTTGTTGTCCCTCTCTTGCAATATCTGGCCATGCTTGATGGGAATGTCCAGTAAAAAGAAGTCGATTTGCTACATCAAATTTAGAATAATATGGCTGAAGATATTCTGCTAATTGGTCGAAATGTGTCATAAAAGCTTAAAATTCTGTTCGTATAGCCCAAAGATCTGGAAAAAGAGCATAGCTTACTGTTTTTTGCAAATAAGCAACTCCATCAGAGCCTCCAGTACCTTTTTTGCGACCAATGGTACGTTCTACCATTTTAACATGGCGATATCTCCATTCTTGTAACCCTTCATCAAAGTCCACAAATAATTCGCAAAGTAACGCCGCCTCAGGATTAGTTCGCATCACCTTAATAAGTTCACTTTGTATATCTTTCGATGAATTGTACAATAAACCAAATTCATTTTCTCTTTTTGGTTCAACAGTAAATCCTTTTTTTGATAGATACATTCCAAAACTTTCCCATAGGGTATGTTCATTCATTCTGTTTTTTAACAATTCTTGAGTTTTTTTGTCATCCTCATGGGCTTTTAACATCATGGGTAGGCGCAATCCGCAGAGAATTTCAAGTTCTCTAAATTGAACAGATTGAAATCCAGTAGATTGACCTAGAAAAGATCGAAAACTATTAAACTCAAGTGGAGTCATGGTTTCAAGTATATCCACCTGAGAAACAAGTGTTTTCATGATCGTGAGAACCCGTCGCATGGTTTTTATGGAGGTCCATGTATTCCCCAATTCCAGTTCTTCTCTAAGTTTGCCGAATTCATGCAGTATTTGTTTGAACCACAGTTCGTAGGTTTGATGAATAATGATGAACAGCATTTCATCATGTTCATTAGGTTTTGATTTAAGCTCTTGAATATCGAGTAAATCACTAATTTTTAAATAACTTGTGTATGTAATATTCATTTATTCCTCCAATG
>JAYPYN010000110.1:0-6213 GCA_038154605.1 Balneolaceae bacterium | reverse complement strand
AAGCTCGCAAGAAATATGCTCATCCTCGATCCCAAAAGAATGTGTATAAACGCTGCCGATGCAGGCGCCACTGCCACTACGAGGATTGTTATTAACAAAAGCGAGGAAAAGTTAATCCACACTTCAGGAATTAATCCAGCAATCAATAATGATTGCCAAATTGAAGCTATACTTTTTCATGAGCTGAAGCCATATATACATTCCACTACAATTAATAAGATTTTCTTTTATGGAGCAGGATGTTTAGATCATTCTCGAGCATCACGAATGGATAAAATCTTGGGAACTGCTTTTAATACTGCTGAAATAATCATTAAAACAGATATTGAAGCGGCTGGAATATCTGCTTTTGGGGTTGCAAAAGGTATAGTTGTAATTTCAGGAACCGGTTCAAGTGCAGGATTAATGGATGGAGGAACTTTAGTTGATGTTATGCCATCAAAGGCCTATCCAGAAGGAGATTATGCTTCTGGGGCACATATTGGGGCGTTAATTATGAGAGATTATAATGAAGGTTCTATCCCAATAGAAATAAAAAAAGAATTGATTTCTCGAAATAAAATAAGTTTAGATGAACTTTTTGTGTTATTTCAAGATTCTAGACACTCAAAAATAATAGCATCAAGAGTGTTAGCCGATGTTGTTACTGCTCCATTATTTAAGCATGCAATTCATCAAAAATATGTAAAAAGATTAGTTAATGAATCGTTGAATTTATTTTATCAGCAACTAAATGAGCATTATACATCTAATTTAGCTACACACTCTTTAAGCTTTGTAGGGGGAACTGTTTTCACCTTTAAGGATGAATTCCGTCAATTTTTTAAACATAAAGGAATACAAATACATAAGATCATACGAACACCTGTTAAAGGCTTAATTGATTTTCATAAAAACTAATGATTGATACCCATTCACATATATATTTACCTGAGTTTAATTCTGATTTAGAAAGCGTTTTAGATAGAGCCACTATAGTTGGAATAACAGATATTTTTATGCCAGCAATAGATTTTAAATCTATACAACAAATGCAAAACATACATCATTCTCTGATCAATTTTTATAAAATGGCAGGACTTCATCCTGCAGATTTAAAAGAACTACCAGAAGATTTAAATGATCATTTATTTCAAATTTGTAAGCGCTCAGATATTTATGGGGTGGGGGAAACAGGTCTTGATTATTATTGGAGCACCGAATATGTGGATCAGCAAAAAGAAAGTTTACATATACATTGCAATGTTGCTAAAGAAGTGAATAAGCCTATAATTCTTCATAATCGCGAAAGTACGCGCGATTTATTGTCGATTATTGAGTCTGAGCAAGACGGGTCTTTAACAGGGATATGGCATTGTTTTAATGGTTCGGTTGACGAGGGTAAACGTGCTATCGATTTAGGATTACATCTTGGAATTGGAGGGGTTGTAACCTTCAAAAATGGAGGAGTAAATATCACGGTTAATGAACTTCCTTTAGAAAAAATGGTGCTAGAAACTGATGCTCCATACCTCTCACCTACACCTATGCGTGGTAAGCGTAATGAGCCTTCATTTATGAATTATACGGCACAAAAATTGTCAGAAATATTCGATATTTCTGTTCAAGAAATAAAGGACAAAACCTCATGTACGGCAAGAAAACTATTTAAAATCTAACTATTTATATAGGAGTAGAGTTGGACTAGGAATTTCTTGTGGTAATTCTTTTTTTGCCGTCCATTTAGTAGGCACATCACATCCATTAGTAGTTCCGGTTTCGAGGTATTCAATGGCAGCAGCCAACATACTTTCATTTACATCACCAAAGGTATTTTTTAAATTATCGCATGCATTAAAGTCAGGTTCTAATCCATCAAAGAAATCAGTTATATCCTCACTATTAGAATACCTAAGACTTATTAAAGAATATACTTGTGTTCTATCTAAGTTATACCAACCATAACTTCCTACCGGTTTGCCATACGTATTTCCGTCTCCAATATGTGTTACCTTCATTAGTGGTTTTAATCCATTAAGTACTAATTCACTAGCAGAGGCAGTAACTTCAGTTGATAAGACAATCAGCTCATCAATGTTAAGCGTTCCAATCTTAGTTAAAGAGTAAGATTTATTATTTACTGTCTGGTTTGAATTATGAAATAGTTTATACAATGTTTTGCCGTTATCATCGGCTTGGATAAGATAATTGGCTAGATATTCGGCTACAGAAATACTACCTCCCCCATTGTATCGTAAATCTAGAATAAGTTTTTGTATGTTTGAACTTTCAAATTCATTGAAAATATCATCGAGTTCAGCCTTTGCCGGAGTTATAAAGTTATTGAATACTAAATATCCAACGGTTCCATTTGCTATGGCTAAGGTGTCTGCATGTAAAACAGAATTAATGGTTACAATATCTTTAGAAATGGAGTACTCGGTTTTGGTTCCTATTTCGTTTTCAATTAAAAAATTTTGAGTATAACCAATATTGTTTTCACCAAAAGCATTAGACCAATCGCTTATTGTTTGAACATCAACCCCATCGATTTCAAGTAATTTCCATCCTCTTTCAATACCTTGTTTTCCGAATGGGCTGTCATCATATATAAACCTGAACCGTATGTTATTGTCTTCATCACGGGTATAAGAAAAACCGTAGCCTAAATAAGTACCTTCTTGATAATAGGAATTGAATGACTCGGCATCAGCTATGTTGCTCCACTTATCAATTGGGCTGAACCTAACTTGTGATAATAAGGTTTGGGGGCTATCAAATGATGACGGATCTATAGTATCATCAATCTGATCATTCCATAAATACCAGTCTTGAAGTAACGAAAAAAAGATTTCATTTTCAGAGATTACATCATTGTTTTCCTTTTTACTACAAGAAATTACTAATGATAAAATTAACAGCGTAATAAATACGTATTTTAAATTCATTTATTTATGGTTAATAAAGATGATAATGAGTTATTGTAAACTTTGGTAATGATAGAACTATTTTATGAATTGTTTATTAAAAACTTAATCAAAAACTATGTAAGCATCCCTAATTTTTTTAAAATTTCGAATTTATTTTTTTCGATGGAGGGTAATTTAGTTGAAGAAAATTCGTGTCGAAGCGGGGTGTTGGAACGAAGCTTAGAAAATAGAAGAGTTTTATTTTTTTTTGTAGAAATCTCCTTCATTTTATGCATGTATTCCATCATAGGATGTATCTTTAATAAATATTCGGTTAATGTAGCACAGTTGTTTTGGGTAGGTGATAACACCTTTTTTTCAGCTAATGGTACCTCTCTAGCTTCTAACTGAAAGAACTCACATAATTTCTGAGTTATAATTTTACTTGCATTACGTTTTGCTTGTACTGAATACCCTGCAATGTGAGGTGTAGCTACGAAACAATGAGTTGCAAAATCAATATCAAAATTAGGCTCATTTTCCCATACATCAATAATCAAATGGTGTATTCTACCGTCTAATTTCGCTTTCAAAGTGGATTTTTCATTAATTATACCTCCACGTGCTACATTTACAATAGTGTCAAATGTGTAAGAATTTAATTTTTCAGCATCTAGCCAATGATAGGTGGGATACTCCCCTGTTTTTATTAATGGTACATGAAAAGTAAGCACATTAGATGCCAAAAGTTCTTCCATTGATGCAGATATAAAGTAGGGATCTATAGCTTCCCTAGGCGGATCGTATAAGGTGGTAGAGAAGCCTAGTTTACTAAGTAGAGTATTGACTTCACTTCCCGTTGCACCAACACCTACAATGCCAACATTTATGCCATTAAAAGTGGATTCATGCATATATAGAAGTAATAAAGCTGTAGCAACATACTCTGCAACTGCCTTAGCGTTACACCCTTTAGCGTCATTAAATTTGATATTATTGGAGCTTAAATAATTTTTATCAATGTGATCGCTTCCCGATGATCCCGTTCCAATATATCGTAACGAAGTAGGTAGGGTTGGATAGGTGTTCTTATTTACTTTAGTTACTGTATTAAGCAACCAAGCATTAAATCCCTTTGGATTTGGGATAACTTCTTGAGGATTATAATAGGTACACTCAATCTCTGAGGGTAGAAATTCTGAAAGTTGATATAAATGCTGGTCAGCTAAAAGCTTAATCAAAGAAAGTGGATTTTTTTAAAAGAAAATAACCCTTATATAAGCTATACTTAGGGTATGAACGAAAAGTATAACATTGTTTCCTTAATTCGCAAAAAACGCGATAAAGAGTTTTTACAGGAAGATGAAATCAACTATTTGATAAAAGCTTATTCTAGAAATGAAATAGAAGACTATCAAATGAGCGCATTCTTAATGGCGAGTTATTTAAATGGGTTAAATGATTATGAGTCGTCGGCATTAACTAAAGCGATGTTACATTCTGGGAAAATTGTAGATTTGGGCCATATTCCTGGAATAAAAGTGGATAAACATTCGACGGGGGGTGTGGGAGACAAACTTTCTTTAGTCTTAGCACCTATTGTTGCAAGCGCAGGAGTTCCCGTTCCAATGATATCTGGTCGTGGATTAGGACATACTGGTGGTACTCTTGATAAATTAGGTTCTATTCCAGGTTTTTCTACAAATATGGATTTAAATCGATATAAAGAGATCATTCAAAAACATGGATTAGTTTTAGCCGGACAAACCGCAGAAATTGCACCAGCAGATAAGAAATTGTATGCACTTAGGGATGTAACATCAACTGTTGAATACATTCCATTTATTGCTTCAAGTATTATGTCAAAGAAACTTGCAGAAGGTATAGATGCACTTGTATTGGATGTAAAATACGGTAGCGGCGCATTTATGAAAACCCAAGAGAAAGCGATAGAACTAGCAGAAACATTAGTTAGTATTGGGGAGCAGTTTGGAAAAAAAACTACTGCTTTTATCACTAATATGAATCAGCCTACTGGATATAGTATTGGAAATTGGCTCGAAGTAAAAGAAAGTATCGACTGTTTAAAGGGGGGAGGCCCAGCTGATACAAATAAACTAGTGCATTTACTTTCTGGAACAATGATATTTTTAGGTGGAAAAGCTGACTCCATTGAGGAAGGTATTGGAATAAGTCACCAACAAGTAGATTCTGGTGAAGCATTCAAGAAATTTCTAGATATTGTTGAAGAGCAAGGAGGGAAAAAATCCTTTATATTAAATCCTAGTACATATTCTGTCTCGGATTATGAATTTGAGTTAAAAGCTGATTCTGATGGCTACATTGAAACCTTAAATACATTTGCATTTGGTATGGCAGCATTAGAGTTAGGAGCGGGAAGAAAAACAATATCAGATTCTATTGATCCGAGCGCAGGTATAATACTAAAAAAGAAAATTGGTGATAAAATTGTTAAAGGTGAAACAATTCTGGTGGGTTACACGAACAAGCCGGCCAAGATTGACATTGTTTTGGAACTGTTATCCCAAGCAATTGATATTGAAAATGAGAAACCTACGTTAGAAGCTTTGGTAACTCACATCATCGACAGCGAAGGCACAAGGGCATTTGAGCTTTAGTATGTTGAATTAACGAAATAATAAATTAACTTTGTTCTTAAACAGTAAAAAGGCAAAAAACAAATAGAACTATGTTTCAACGATTAATACGAGCAATAAAATCTATATTCGGCGGCTTGGTAAGCTCCATGGAAAATCCAAAGCTTATTTTAGAACAAAATATTAGGGATTTAAATGATCAAATCCCCCAAATGAATGAAAATATTGCCACTGTTAAAGCTAATTTGATAATGCTTCAAAAAGAAGTAAAAAGAAATGAAAAGCAAATTTTGGATTTAACAGCAAAAATTAAGTCTGCAATTCAAGCAAATAGAGATGATATTGCTGAAGGATATGCATTGCAACTAGAAAAGGCCAAAGATACATTAGGCCATTCAAAAGATCAGTTAGCCTTTGCAGAAAAAGCTTATGAAAAAGCGCTTAAAGTTAAAAAGGTGTTCATGCGTGAAAAGGATCGAAAGATACAAGAAGCAAAGGAAGCTTTACGAGCAAATGAACGAGCCGAATGGCAATCTAAAATTGCGGATACCTTAGAGCAATTCGAAGTTGGTGGTTTAGATCAAACCCACGATGAAATGATTTCTAGAATTAATGAAGAAACTGCAAAAAGTGAAGCACGGATGGAAATTGCATTAGATAGTATAGATACAGAAACTATGGAAATTGAGGCAAATGCGGAGAAAATC
>JAYPYN010000109.1:5313-7427 GCA_038154605.1 Balneolaceae bacterium | reverse complement strand
AATGGGGCTATTGCTTAAATTATTTTTAGATTTAGACGTATGATCAAATTCAAATTATCATGAAAAATGTTTCAAGAAACAAGAAGAAAGATTTAACGTTAGAAATACCTCAAGAAAAAGCATTACCAATGCAATCTACTTTAAATATAAAGAAAGAAAAATTAACTTTGGATATACCTCAAGAAAATGGCCTGGATTTAACAATAAAATCGATAACCCTGATGGGCCTGGTAGATTTTATCCACCAAAATATGATCGTAAAAATGATATTAAGCTCATATTGAATTATAATCTAAGTAAAAAATGGACGTTCACAGGTGCTTGGGTATATGCAACTGGCCAAGCTTATACTAAACCTACTGGGCGATATGCAGTTATTGATGAACCATACTCAGGTGAAAATGAAAATAATATATTAATCGTAGAAAATGTTAACGGCGCTCGACTTCCTGCTTATCATAGAATGGATGTTTCTTTTTCTAGGAAAGGCTCTTTTTTTAAGCTTGGAACATCTGAACTTCAAATTCAGATTATTAACTTTTACAATCGCCGCAATGTATGGTTCACGCAATTCGATTTTGATGAAAACCCCGTCAAACAATCCGATGTAACCCTATTACCTATTCTACCTGCAATTTCATACACCATTTCATTTTAATTATGAAAATATCCATAGTATCTAAACTAGCTATTTTAATACTTCTAACCGCATGCGAATCCGCCACTCAAAGCACTTACAAACCATATTATGTAGTAGAATCGTATTTGGTAACTAATAGGCAATTACCACAAGTTAGACTTTCAACAACAAACCCAATCAATAATGTTTACTCGTTTGAAGATGTGGCTGTTGCTAATGCAGAAGTTCAAATCCGATTACTCCAAGACGATCTTTCTACAATTGATGAGGTTTTTACTTATTCTAGCGATTCGGCTGGAATCTACAATGCGATCCTAGAACATAAAGTTAAACCTGCAAGAACCTATCAACTACATATTTCGCTTGATGAAGGCAGCGATATTATTACAGCAAACACTTTTGTTCCAGAATTCTTTGAAGTAATAAGCCAAATACCTGATACTATAGTATATCAAAGTACCGAACAGTTGGAAATTACACTCTCCGAGACTTCTTCATTTACCGATCAAAGTGTCTTTATTTTTAATACACTAGCCCAACAACCGATTTCCAATAATTTAACCCCTTTATATTACGATTTCTATGTTGAGGAAAAAGATTCAGTGGAAGCGGAAAAGCGCTTAGCAGAATTTTCCATCACATCATCTGGATTACTAAATGAGGCTAATTTTTCTAACAATACAGATGGTACGGTTACCATTCGATATCCTTGGCTTGCCGTTGCATTTTTTGGAGACAATAAACTTGTTGCTTCTACAGTAGATAATAATATTTATGATTTCTTGAGATCAGCATCCGTTCAACTTGGTGGATCAACTCTGTCACCAGGTGAAATTCAAAATACTATTAATCGAATTAATGGTGGAATTGGTATCTTCGGATCGATGGCATCCGATACTATCGATGTATTTATAAAACGTAATTTTGAGATTTAAATGCTCAAATTTCTATTTTTTTTATTATTAATTCTACACTCTCCCTCAATTGAGGCGCAAAATGCGGGGAGTTTCGAAATAGCACGTGTACAATATCGTGGAGGTGGTGATTGGTATAATGATCCCTCTTCGTTATCAAACTTAATTCAATATTTGAATCAACATGTACCCATAAGCATTGAGGAAAAATATAAAGATGTTGCCTTAGGGAGTACTAATATTCACACCTATCCTTTTTTATTCTTAACGGGACATGGCACCATTACGGCCAACAATGCAGAAATACAAAATCTTCGAACATATTTAGAAAATGGAGGATTTCTTTATGTTGATGATGATTATGGCCTAGACAAACACATTCGTAAGATAATGAAACGTGTATTTCCAGACGAAGAATTAATTGAACTCCCGTTCAACCACCCCATTTATTCTCAAGTATTCCCATTTAAAAATGGGCTGCCTAAAATTCATGAGCATGATAACAAAGCGCCCCAAGGGTTTGGATTATTCTATAAAGGCAAAATGGTAATGTATTATAG
>JAYPYN010000109.1:655-5303 GCA_038154605.1 Balneolaceae bacterium | reverse complement strand
TATTATAGCTTCGAATCTAACTTAGGAGATGGCTGGGCGGATGCGGAAGTACATAATAACCCGCCCAAAAAACGCGAAGAAGCTCTAAAAATGGGAGTAAATATCATAGTATATGCTTTAACGGATTTATAGAATATTTAAAGCATATACACATGTAACTTACAACTATTTCTACTCTTTGCCCTTCATTTTGTAAGAAAACACTTTATGATTTTCTACTTGATCTTTCCACCCTTTAGGATCAGGATAAAATTCGTCCGAATCAACTCGTTCTCTTTCTGTTATTTTAGACTGAACATCCTCTTGTATTTTAATGATTTTACGTTTTTCATCATCATTAGCTGATCGAAGTTTTTCAGCTAATTCTCCTCTTTTTCTTTTAAAAAAGCTTAATTCCAACGTTTTAATAGTACTTTTTGCAGTACGATATGGGTTTTTATCTTTTTCATATTTCATCCCAATTTTCTCAGCATGTCGATCACTTGCTGTATGTTGTTCTAATAACACATCTCCCACTAATCTAGGATATGGATCGCCTAATCTCGAGTATTTATCAATAGTTATTTCTTCCTTAGCTTTAAATTTTGAAACAATATCTCGATAGAAATTAGCTAATTCCACATCCTCAAAAAGACGCTCATTAGTTAATGAACAAATATATTCAACCATCTTATTCCCATAAGTAATCATCAATCGAATAAGATCTTTTTCGTAAATAGGTTTTTTTGCAGTTAACTTATTGGGCTCACTTATGATATCCGTTGGCATAGATACTTCTTTAACTGTTATTGAACCATCTAGGTTAGATATTTCATCATTTAAGGAATCATTTGTTCGTTGTTCTCTTTGTCGACTTCGCTCTTCATCCTGCTTTTTTTGAGCTAAAATTCTATCTAATTCCTCAAATAAATCGCGATCACTTCCACGCCTAAATTTTTGTGTTCTTTGATGCAAATGTTGAACATAAACCTGCCTTTGAATGGAATCTGAGATGTTGGATATAGCTTTCAGAATTTCTGATATAACTTTTGCAAGTTCTGTAGGTTGATTTAATCTTCCATCTTCGTCGGCTTTAAGCATAAGGAAATCCACAAAATCACATGCTACTTTATGTTGGAGTTCATCAAACGATTCTTTCCCAAATTGTTTTACAAATGAGTCAGGATCTTCTCCATCTGGTAATTCTAAAAGTTGTACTTCCATCCCCTCGGCAAGAGCGATATCAATTCCCCGTTTCATTGCATTTTGTCCGGCAGAATCTGAATCATAAATCATCACAATTTTTTCTCCATATCGATGCAGAATTTTCATCTGGCCAGATGTAAGCGCTGTACCCGAACTTGCGACCACATTTTTTATTCCATGCTCATTTAAAGTGATCACATCCGTATATCCCTCAACTAACACAACCTCTTTCTTTTTTCGGATTTCATTCTTTGCAAAATTTACACCATATACAACTTCACTTTTATTATATACTTTGGTTTGAGCTGAATTGATGTACTTTGCAGTTTTTTCGTTTCCTAAAACACGCCCTGCAAATGCAATAACTTTACTGGTAGGCGAAAAAATTGGAAACATCAATCGCCCCCGAAAAGTATCGTAGTATCCATCTCCTCTATTGCTTGGTTTAATTAAATCTGCTTCCAACAAATAATTAACATCTATGCTAGCGCCCATTGCTGAATTATAAAGCTCCATTCCTGATGCGGGGGAATACCCTAAGCCAAATCGTTTTATTAATTCTAAATTGTAACCCCGCTCTGTTAAATATTTCATTGCTTTTCGGGCCTCTGGATTTTCAACCAAATTTCGATAAAAAAAGACTCCTGCAAATTTTAAGGCATGATAAATTCCTTCTTTCAATTGATACGATTCCGTTTGCTCAAGAGTATGTTCTTCTTCAGGAATAAAAACGCCATATCGCGCAGCTAGTTGGCGCACAGCTTCTGTAAATCCAATCCCTTCTTGGTCCATTACAAATTGGAATACATCACCAGATTCTCCACATCCAAAACATTTATAAATCCCCAAACTAGGATTTACACTAAAAGAAGGTGTTTTTTCATTATGATAAGGACACAAACCTATAAAACCACTCCCTGAACGCTTTAATTTAACGTAATCAGAGATAACTTCAACGATATCGGCAGCTGCTTTTACTTCTTCTTTTTTTGCATCGGTAATCATATTTTTAGTATAGGAACAAAGATAGAAAGGAACAAAATATTGCGTAAATCATTTGATGTATTTTATTCAATTTTCGTTGTAACAGATTTAGCTACTTATTAAATCTGCCCGTATATTTGCCCAAGCAAAAATCACATATAAAAATTTATTAGAATGAGTGTATTAGTTGGAAAAAACACACGCCTAATTGTTCAAGGTTTTACAGGAAGCGAAGGAAGTTTCCATGCAGAACAGATGATCGAATATGGTACTAATGTAGTAGGTGGAGTAACTCCTGGTAAAGGTGGCCTCACACATTTAAATCGCCCTGTATTCAATACCGTTGCGGAGACTGTGGAAAAAGAAGGAGCAAATACATCCGTGATTTTTGTACCTCCTGCATTTGCTGCCGATGCTATTGCCGAGGCCGCTTTTGCAGGTATTAAAGTAATTATTGCCATTACAGAGGGGATACCTGTAAAAGATATGATTGTGGCAAAACAAATCGTTAAAAGCCACGGCGCTACTTTAGTTGGTCCTAATTGTCCTGGTGTGATTACTCCGGGTGAAGCAAAAATCGGAATTATGCCAGGCCACATATTTACTCCCGGTAATGTTGGATTAATTTCTCGTTCAGGTACTTTAACCTACGAAGCTGTAGATCAACTCTCAAAAGTAGGTTTGGGACAATCTACTGCTATTGGAATCGGTGGAGATCCAGTAATAGGAACCACACATTTGGATGCTGTTAAACTATTTCAGGAAGATCCTAATACAGAATCCATTGTACTGATCGGTGAAATTGGAGGTTCTGCTGAGGAAGAGGCTGCTGCTTACATCAAAGAAAACGTAACCAAACCTGTTGTTGCTTTCATCGCTGGTTCTACTGCGCCTCCTGGCCGTAGAATGGGACATGCCGGTGCAATAATAGCTGGTGGTAAAGGAACTGCACAAGAAAAGAAGAAAACTCTTGCTGAAGCAGGAATCACTGTTGTGGAAAGCCCCGCAGATATTGGTGACACCCTAAAAGGTGTACTTGCCTAATTGTTGTAGAATCATTTTTTTTGGATCTAATCCATAAAAAACCCTTCCTGTTATAGCAAGAAGGGTTTTTTATTTTAAACGCTAAATATTATTGAATGGATGTACCATTTGGAATAACCATACCCTTGGGTACTATTACTATTCCATCTCGTACATAATGGTATTCATGATCTCCATCAGGTAAATGATCTCCACCAACTATTCGCACATCATTTCCGATACTTACATTTTTATCAATGATACAATTACTGATAAAACATCTTCGGCCTATACCCATAGGAGGCTTATCACCAGAGGCATTTTCAATAAAGTCTTTAGATTGGTAAAAATCGTTACCCATAATAATAGAACGTTCTACAGTTGTTCCTTTTCCTACACGGGCTCTAATTCCTACAACAGATCGAACTATTCTACTAGCTTCTACAATAGCGCCTTCGGCTAATAATGTATTTTCGAGTGTTGTTCCCATAACTTTCGAAGGTGGAAGTAAACGAGCACGAGTAAACACTGCGTTTTCGTTATCGTACATATTAAAATCAGGAATGGTATCTGCTAACTCTAAATTTGCTTCAAAGAAAGCTTTTATGGTCCCGATGTCAGTCCAATAACCACCATACTCATAGCTACTTACTTTTAATCCTTCATCCAACGTTTTAGGGATGATTTCTTTTCCAAAATCGGTGGCATCAGGATTTCGCTCTAACAGATCTAACAGTGTTTTTCTATTGAACACATAAATACCCATTGATGCTAGATAATGGCGCCCTTGAGAAGCATATTCCTCTGGTACTTTTGAGCCCCAATCTTCTAGTTGATCAAGAGCTGGTTTTTCAACAAAGCTGTCGATCATTCCATTTTCATTGGTTTTCATGATTCCAAAACCTGTAGCATCTTCTGCATTTACAGGTATGGTAGCAACGGTTAAATGAGAGTTATTTTTTTTATGACGCTCCATCAAACTACGATAATCCATTTGGTAGAGTTGATCACCAGAGAGAATCATCACATGTTCGTAATTGTGGTTTTCTAGATGACGAATACATTGGCGAACGGCGTCAGCGGTACCTTGGAACCAATCTGGATTATCAGCAGTCTGCTCAGCAGCAAGAATATCCACAAATCCTCGGCTAAACATATCAAAGTTAAATGAATTCTTTATGTGTCTATTTAAAGAGGCAGAATTGAATTGAGTAAGTACATAGATTCGACGAATATCAGAATTCAAACAATTGGAAATTGGAATATCCACTAGTCTATATTTTCCCCCAATTGGTACCGCAGGTTTAGAACGATGTCCGGTTAGTGGGAATAAACGGCTTCCTCTTCCACCGCCTAAAATGATTGCAATAACTGAATCTTTCATTATGTTAAGTTAGTTTTGTTTATTTAAAAGTTCTTGGTATTCTTTAGAAGTCGTGTCACCAGCTAAAGCCAA
>JAYPYN010000109.1:0-645 GCA_038154605.1 Balneolaceae bacterium | reverse complement strand
GTACATGGTTATATATTCTTTTGCTGAGTTATTCCAAGAATAATCGAGCTTTACGATTCTAGATACCACTTTTTGGAATTCTTTTTTATGGTTATATAATTGTATTGCTCTATCTATAGCTTGTAAGGCTTCATTAAAATCAAATCTATTAAATCTAATTCCATATCCATCACCTTCGCTTATATCCTTAACGGTATCAATAAGACCACCAACAGAACGAACAATTGGAATAGTACCATAACGCATAGCAAACATTTGATTTAGCCCACAAGGCTCTACTCTAGATGGCATAATAATAAAATCAGAACCAGCGTACATTTGATGAGCTAATCGTCTCCCATTTTTGAAAAAATGTCGTGCAACGCAGGATCTCCAGTTCCTAGAAGAATAAAATTTACTGTGGGCTGCTCATTTTTAAAATGCTTAATTAAATTTGGAAGTATATCTGCCCCTTTTTCAGCAACTAGCCTACCTATAAATGCGATAGTTGGAAGTTCCGGATTTAAATTAAATTGCTTACATAAAATTTCTTTATTCTTTTTCTTTCCAGATTTTACGTAGCGAGAGGTATAGTTTACTTCAATTAAAGGATCAGTCGCAGGGTCCCAAACTTCGTTATCTATTCCATTAATAATTCCTCTAGAT
>JAYPYN010000108.1:0-7496 GCA_038154605.1 Balneolaceae bacterium | reverse complement strand
CAAATGATCATACCACTTGAACCCATTGAAAAAACCTTTGATGAAGTGTTTATTGAGAATTCAAATATGAATTCCTCATTTTTACTATTTGTAGGACATTTCTCACATAAAAGACCCAATTATCCTTGGCCACTTCTAGATTTTCCAATGATAAGAGAAGTCGGCAGGGGTATAGCCAGGATAAGTGGACAATTAGTTAATAATATTGGTAACTATCATTATTTGTTTTTAGCCTCTTATGAAAACGTAAATAAGGAATTAAGCTTTGATATTTCCCTTAAAATCAATCTTATAGATTTCGGGTTAGACACTACACTTGTACAAAATAAATTGCTAAAAGAGGAATTTCGAATCCAAATTCTTACAAGTACACAAATTGAATGACTGATAAGCTATCTAGAACGTAAAAAGTTAGAATTACAAAATGTACTACTGATCAATAATTTGATTCTATCCAGCCAGATATCTCATCCAAAAAACCATCTATAAATGCTTTAGGTAGCATTCCATATTCGTTTACAAATCCTGAATTCGCTTTTTGAAATAAATGATTCGCATCAGGAAAGTTTTTGATAGTACATTTCATCCTATCTGCCTCACATAGTTCTTGAAGTATGGGTTCATTTTGTGATGGAGTTACTTGGGTATCTTTTCCTCCAAATAGAGCCAATATCCCAACTTCAATACCTTCTAAGTCCTTTATGGGGTTATAAAAAAGTAATGATCTCATTTGTACACTCTGCATTGGGCTAACTTGTGCATTGAATTGAGCAGTTGCAAATGCTTCTATATCTACAATAAATTGTTGTTGTGCCTCAGGTAATTTGGATAATTCTCTTTCAATTAAATGCTGATAGTCTTTTTTGAGCTCATCCCATCCTTCGTTTGTTCTAGCAGTCTCGTAGGCTTTTTCTTGAAAAGATAGCACAGATTGTATGTCTTCTTCTGTCTTTCCTGAGGCTTTTTGAATGAGCGCAACCTGTTCGTTAATCACATCTTTCATAGGTACGGTTGGCGAAGCCATCAAAATAATACCAGATATTCGATCATCATTGTTCGCTACCTTTGTGGCAACAACACCTCCTTGTGAATGTCCAAGTAATATAAAGCTATCGTACCATTGAGCTGACTGAAATTGAAAATAATCCATGATTGTACTTACATCATTTGCTAATTCATCCAATGGAGTTTCAGAAAAATTACCATTCGATGCCCCAACTTCCCTATCATCATAACGAAAACTTGATATTCCCTGCTCTAATAAATGCTCGGCAACCACTTTAAAGGGTTTAAATCCAAATATGCTTTCGTCTCTATCTTGCGCACCACTACCAGAAATCAATATTACTAAAGGATCTCCTTTTGTATAAGATTCTGAAACTTCGAGAGTTCCTCCAATTTTCAAATTTCCATGTTCTATCACCAAGTCTTGTGACTTAACATGCGATGATATACTGAGTATCAATAATAATAGAATTAATTTTTTTCTTAACATCATTTGCTTACATCAAGTTGTTGGAAAATCACATACGAATACATTATTGGGTAAAGAATTAGTATAGAAAGTAATACCCCACATATAGACCAATATATATTTTGATTGGATATTAGAAATGGGATTAAAACCAATATTAGACCACCCACAGTCCATAATTTTGCTGTAATTCGGTGAGTTTTTTTCCAAACCATTTCACTTTCTAACGTCCATGGGGTCTTTACACCTATAAAATAATTTTGCTTTAAAGATGGCATATAGTTTCCAAGAATCAAGATTAAAAACCCTATAGCTACATGTACATAAATTCTGACCTCTAATTCACTGCCCATCGATTTAGCCATCATAAAAGCATATAACCCAACCATGAATAAACTCAATAACATTCTGATTGCCGCAATAGGTTTTTGACGTGATTCAATTCGTTTCTTTGGATCGATAAATGGTAAAAATATTAGGGAAAGGTACGTTCCCAATCCTATAGCTGGGAACATAATAGCGTTTACCCATTTTGGCCCCCAATCATCCGCTTCTCCATATATGTTAAAATGAGTAGGCACCATATCGGGTAAATCATTCCAGAGGTATGCAGATGCCCCAAAAGGGACGATCAATAGAATTATTATGTACCATTCTTTTTTAATTGTTTCCGTTAACATAGCTCTTTAATTTTTGCTTAATAAGTGGAATAACCACTGAGTTGCTTCTTCCAATACGGTTGTATCTAAAGAATACTTTATGAATTGCCCTTCTCTTTGCGTTGAAACTAAATGTGCTTGCTTTAAAATATCCAGATGATGTGAAATACTTGGTTTTGAAATATCAAAATCCTCAGCTATTTCACCAGCAGTTAAATCCTTTTCTTTCAACAAATCTAAAATCTGTCTTCGGGTTGCATCATTTAATGCTTTAAACAAGGAATTCATTGATATAGTTAGATAATTATATATTTAGATAACTATCTAAATATAGTGCAGAATACATTCTCATTCAAAAATAATATTCAATCCAGATCATTTAGCTGAATATTTAAGGCTTTAACACTAATCTGAATCTCTATCATCATCATACCAAGTGATATGAGCAACAAAATCAAGCTAAGTCCAAATAAGATTTTTCCCAACAAAATCCATCCAGCAAAAAGAGCCACCATACAAAATACAGAAAGAAATAAGGACGCTATCCCTAAAAGCTGCATATTTTTTATTAGCCGAATTCTCTTTTGCAAGTTTTTGATCTGAGCTTTCGCACCTTTATCATTTGTTTCAAGATAGTTTCTATGAAGAGCACGAATTAGATTAGCAATAGATAAGAATCTATTCGTATACGCTAGGAGAAGCAATGAAATTGCTGAAAATAAAAGTCCGGGAGTGGTTAGATTTAATTCCATCGTATGGGCTTTCCATCTCTATTAGTATATTGATGTCGGTCTTAAATTATTGGGATATACCAATTACACCACAGCCTATTCTTGGTCCTGATGCGCCTGATGGCTGTGTAACTAAATCATCTTCCCCTGCATGAATTATAACACCACGCCCAATAATTTCTTCGATCACTATAACCGGATCTATGTAATCTCTAATACCAAGTCCATGTTCATCTACTACTAGATTTCCCATTGCGCCCATGTGTCTATCTAAAGATTCAGGAGCACCATGTTCTACACCTCGAGGATTAAAATGCCCGCCAGTGGAAGTTCCATCATCGGCGGAGCAATCTCCAAAAGTATGTATATGAAAACCATGTTTTTCCCCTGTTAGGCCTTGCACTTGGGCGTTAACATGCACCCCATTTTCAACCTTTGTAAAATAGGCTATTCCTGAAATATCGCTTCCATTTATTGAATGTATTTTTGCAACTGCTTTGGTGTAAGATGGGATAATTTCTTGGTGGGTTTTTTCCACATTACAGCTTAAAAAGACCATTGCTAAAACAATAAGAACGACTAGTGATTTCATAAATTTTTATTTTGAATTAACACTTGAAAGTACATTTGTTCGGAATTCGTTCAATCTTTTAATGCCATTAACGAACGTTGTATATATTTCTGGATGGTCTCTTTTAAGTATCTTTAATCTTTTCTTTGTTGATGCTTCTCTAAAAATAAGATTTGCGTTTTTAAAGTTTACACAGCTAACTACACTTAAAATCAAATACCCAAATATATAGGTAACTGGTAAGCCTATTAGGTAAAGTAAAAGTGAGACAAAGAACCAAAACACAGGGAATAAAGACAAACCTAATAAGAACTTAATGGCAGCATCAAAAGCGTGGTCTTTGATTTTGTTTTGTATAATTCGCCTAGCTGGTTGATAAGGCAAAATGTTATTTAGCCAACTGAATACATAGATTGGGAATAGTAACATCCACAAAAGCCATGGCTTGTTTCTACCATGTATTGTTTTGATTGATATATCATAGGTATTACTGATATCTACTATTTCTTTCCCCGTTTGTATTAGTTCAGGAGTTAGTAGATCGCTTATCTTTTTAACTTTAAAATTTACTTTATCAGGATCGATGTATTGATGAACATCGTGTTCTAGTTCGGTTAATAACACCTGCATTGCTGGATAATGATCTAAATTAGGTACGTGCATCACTAATTTTTTCATTTCTTCAGAAACAGCATTCTTAAGTTCATTAGCCGCGTTACGTTCATTTAACTCATACTTCTGTTTATAATCCTTCATGGATATGGGCTTTCCAAAAACTATTCGAACGCTATTCCTAGATCGCCGATGGTCTGAATAATTTAAACCTATAGGCAATAATTGAAGATCCATTTCCCAGTTATTTTCCACTTCTGTTTCGAATGCAATACGTGTAAAACCTTTACTAAGTGGGCGAATTCTTCGCTTTAAGTCATGATTCGCCTCTGGAAATACTAAAATAGGGTAGTTCTTTTTTAGATACTCTCTACAAAGCTTAAAAATCTCATTATTTTTTGTAACTGAGCTTAATCCGTCTCTCACTCTGTATACTGGTAACATATTTAAACTACGGAGATACCAATTCATAAATGGGGATGAAAAAGCTCTAGCTCGGGTTAAGAAAAACATAAAACCAGGCGTATTGGTAGTTATTAACAACGCATCCATAAATGAATTTTGATGATTAGGGAGTATAATCACCGGTTTATTTTTTGGAATATTTTCCTTTCCTATAATTTCGATTTTTGTATAAAAGAAAAACAATCCCAACTTAGTGATTGCTAATCTCCAGAAATTATACCATAGATAATTTTTACGCATTTGAAAATATTTTTTTTAAGTGATTTTTTCCTATTGACCAATACCAACCGATTAAAAAACCCATAATTATGTGCCAGATACCCCACCAAGCGGCAATTAATGCCATCCCTCCAAGATTTTCAAAAAAATTGAAGATTATCAACAATCCCAAGCCAGAATTTTGAATCCCCGTTTCTATGGCTATCGATTTTTTATCCTGAAAACTTAGTTTAAAGATGGAAGCAATTGAAAATCCTCCAATCAATGCAAAGGCATTATGGATACATACATAGAGTAGTACATGATGCACATTCTCGATAAAATTATCCAAATTCATACTAAAAGCTACAACTATAAAACCTGCAAAAAATATAATGCCGAAGCTTTTAATCCATTTTGTAAGTTTTAAAGCAAATTCTGGGTTTAAATGGCGAACCGCCATGCCCAAGAATAATGGCACTCCCAATATGATGCCTACAATATTAAATACATCTACAATGTCTAAACTAATCTGCTGGAGCAGTGCACTTGTTGGAGAATACATACTTGCCCAAAACATAAAATTAAAGGGAGTTGCAATAATAGCCAAAACTGTAGCAATTGCAGTCATAGTTACAGATAATGCAATGTTTGCGCCAGCTAATTGTGAAAAAAAGTTTGAAATATTTCCGCCCGGACATGCCGCAACCATCATCATACCTAAGGCAAATGATGGTTGTGGCTTTATTATCAAAATAAAACAAAAGGTAATAAGGGGTAAGTAAATAAACTGAGAAACTACACCACTAAGTGTAGATTTTGGATTCTTGGCTAGATCTTTGAAATCTTGAATACTAAGTTCTAAAGCTACACCAAACATTATAAAAAATAACGAGGCGTTCATAATCATAAGTCCGCCCGTATTCAAATTCAATTGTATAGCATCGATTTCTGACATGGCTTGAAGGTAGGCATTTGGTTTACAAAGATGCGAATGGACGCATACTCAAATCATCAATTTTTCCTAATTCATATTTCATTTTACCAGTAACGGCGATCATAGCTGCATTGTCAGTACAGTATGTAGGGTGCGGAATATGTAGATTCAAATTCATAGTATTTGCCAATTTTTCTGCTTTTCTTCTCAACATAGAATTTGCCGAAACTCCTCCAGCAATGGCAATACTGTTAACACCAGTTTGTTTTACTGCTGTTGTTAGTTTTTTTATAAGTATTTCCGTTATAGCCTCTGAGATACTTGCTGATATATGATGTATATGTTCTTTTTTCCATTCTTCGGATTTATCCTGCAAAAAATACAAAGCACTTGTTTTTAAGCCCGAAAAACTGAAATCAAGCCCTTTGTTCAATAACGCTTGGGGAAATACATGAAATTTATGATCACCTTTTTGTGATAGACGATCCATCTGTGGTCCAGCAGGATAATCTAATCCCAAAATCTTACCGATTTTATCAAATGCTTCGCCAGCTGCATCATCTCTTGTTTCACCTAAAATCTCATGCTCAAAAGGAGCTTTTACTAACACCAATTGAGTATGCCCTCCAGAAACAGTTAAGCATACAAAAGGAAATTGGGGGCTTTGATCAATAAAATTAGCATAAATATGAGCATGCATGTGGTTAACACCTACTATGGGAATATTTTTTGATAGTGATAATCCTTTAGCGAAACATACACCCACCAATAATGAGCCCATTAATCCCGGACCTTGAGTTACCGCAACCAAATCTATGTTTTCTATGGTTATATCAGCTTCTTTTAATGCTTGCTCTACTGTATATGAGATGGTTTGCTGATGAGCGCGTGATGCTAATTCAGGAACTACGCCACCAAATTTAACATGGATAGATTGGGATGCTATAATATTAGATTTTACTCCTTCATCAGTGAGCACAGATGCCGAAGTATCATCGCAAGAGGACTCGATTCCAAGAATGTTCATTCTGGAAAGATACGATAAGTTTTAAGATTCTAGGTAAAAAAAGGTAGTTATAAGCCTAGTTTTGTTAAAAAATCACTCACTTCTGGCTGATATAAGGCAAAATCTTTTTTTACTTGATCAACTGCTTTTTTATGAAACCGTCGATAATCCGACTGATCGACATATCCTGTATTTACTAGTTCTTCTACAATACACTCTAAAACTAGTATTTTTTCGCGGTTTTTCATTACAGCTTGTAATACATCTTCTGGAATTGACTGCTCATACATCCCAAACCTCCTATTAATGAATGTTCTCTTTAATTTTCGGATTCAGGATTTTAAATCATAATTTTTATCAAAAATTTTTATAATATTAGGTATTTCAGTGTTTAATATCATCGATAGTTAATCAATTATTTGTACTTTGATTAGGTTTGTATTATAAAATTTTTGTCAGACTTACCTCTTTTGCGCGAATTACATCAACAAAACCCAATCCAAAATTATTATCTGTTTAGCCCATGCAAATTTTATGGATAAATTAACCTAGATAATTATATGGAATTGTTAGTAAATAGCACCTGTAATTGGGTTAAATCCACATATCTAACAAATAAATTCTCTTGCATAAAAAAACCCCATATATATTAAATATGGGGTTAAAAATTTGAGTAGGATATTCTACTTTTTATCGTCGTCTTCGACAACCTCAAAGTCTGCATCAACAGCGCCTTCGCCTGTTTCAGCTTCAGTAGCTTGTTCCTCAGTACTTTCTTGTGCACCAGCGTCACCTGATGTATCAGCATTGGAAGCGTCTTCTGCTTGAGAAGCTGCATATATT
>JAYPYN010000107.1:0-7581 GCA_038154605.1 Balneolaceae bacterium | reverse complement strand
CCATTACTCATAGTGGCAGTACTGCTCGCAGAGTTGCCAAATTTAGGCCTAAGGTCCCTATTTTTGCTTTTACTGAATCTCGAAAAATTAGACGTCAATTAAATTTAGTATGGGGTGTAAGATCGGTTCGTCTCGATGAATTATTTGATACTGATAAGAGTGTTGAACTAATGAAACACTATCTGAAGGACAATGGTCAAGTAAAGATTGGAGATAGAGTTGTTATCGCAACTGGTATTCCAACTTCGAAGCGTGGGCACACAAATATGATGACCGTAAGTACGATTGAGAAATAGTAAATGGTATATTAGACTAAATCGGGATGCTTAAATTCATAAATTATTTAATTGTTTTATTTTTATTTGTGAGTTGTGGATCTTCTATAAAGTCTAACTTTAAAAATTTTAATGCTTATTACAATACCTATTATAATGCTAAGAAAAATTTTAATCTAGGATTAAAAAAAAGCCTAGAACAAGAACGAACATACAATGTTTTAAAGCCAATAAGGGTGTATGAAACACCGAAAGGGGCGGGTGCAGGAGAGTTTAATAATGCAATAGAGAAAGGCGCCCAAATATTAAGATCACATAAGGATACAAAATGGGTTGATAATGCCCTAGAAATTATTGGAAAATCATATTATTACAGAAATGAATACTTTAACTCCATTCAAAAGTTTGAAGAATTATATGTTAATTCAGGTAATGTAGAACTAAAGCAAAAATCAATTTATTGGAAAGGGAGAGTGTTATTAGAATTAGAAGCCTATAATGAGGGTATTCAATTCTTAAATCAAGAACTTTCGTTAAATGATGGTAAATGGGTATCTAAACTCGAGTGGCAAGTTAAACTCGTATTAGCAGAACATTACATTGCAAAACAAAATTGGGTTAACGCATTAGATCTATTGAACGAAAGTATAGGAAAAATATCTGGAAGGGGACATAATGAGCGTGGATTCTTTTTGATAGGACAGGTGAATGAACGTTTAGGTAATATTGAAGATGCCTTTAATGCATATAAAAACGTAGAAAAATTTTATACAAATTATGATCTACAATATGTGGCTAAAAAAAAGAAGGCGGAAGTGGCCCGTGAACTTGGAAATATTGATGAAGCAATTGCTGTTTTTAGGAGTATGACCAAAGATGACAAAAATACTGAGTTTATTTCAGAATTAAATCTAGAGCTCGCAAAATCAGAACAGAAAAAAGGTAATGCTGAGAGAGCAAATAGCATTTATAAATCAATATTAAAAGATCAAATCCATAAACCCAGCAATAAGGTTAAAGCATTAACTTATTTTGGGCTTGCAGAATTAAATCAATTTGTATTTGATAACTATATTTTTGCAGCAGCATATTATGATTCATCAGCACGGCTTAATATAAAATTAGAAGAATTACCAGAAGGATATAATGCTAAGATTTTGTCAGAATCATTTGGTTCATATGTCGATTTAAAATCTCAAATTCATGAACAAGATAGTTTATTATGGTTAGGCTCGCTTTCTAAATCTGCGTTTGATTCAGTATTGGCAAAAATCAAAGATAGAAAAAAGGCGCAATTAGAAGCTCTTATTGAAAAAGAAAAAAGTAATCAAAACACTCTAATTAATTTGAGTGAGAACGTAACTAATGAAACCAACGATAATATTGAAAATGGATTTTTGAATATTAAAAACCCTGTACTTATTGCACAAGCTACAGAAAATTTTAAGGTTGTTTGGGGGCGAAGATCCCTGGTTGATAATTGGAGAATAAATTCATTAATCAGGAATAATATTGCTAATGATAGTACCCAAATATTGAACAATTCAAATACGGTTAATGAATTTACATATAACGTTGATCTTAGTATTGATTTGAGTCGCATTCCTTTTACATTGTTGGAACAAGATTCTGTAAAGAATATAATTTCACGATTGAATTATGAATTAGGCAACCTATTTTTTCTACAACTAGATAATGCTGATAGTGCATATTATTACTTTAAACGAGTATTAGATGAGCGATCAGTAAATGAAGTAATACCTATAACGTTATACTCTCTATCGGAGCTTAATGAGGTTCAAGGTAATGATTCTTTATCATTTAAGTATGCAAAAGAACTTATACAAAGCTTTCCTAATTCTCTGTATGCAACTAAGCTTTCGAAAAAATTCAATATAATTATTGCGAATAATGCCTCAGTAAAAGATGTAAATCCGAAAATTCAGTTTATAAACTTAATGGATTCAAAAGATTCATTAACCGTAAATAAGGCAGAACAATTAGCAGAGTTAGCTTTAATATACCCGAATAATGAAATAAGTGATGAAGCTCTCTATGAATCTATAAAAACCTATATCAAACTTGGGAAACAAGATTCAATCTTCATTTCAAATTATAATCCGTGGTTTAAAGCTAATACAGTATGGCAACTAAAAAATAAAAAACTTTCAGCCCTTAAAGATTCACTGGAAGAGATAAAAAATAATCCTGAATTAGAATTTTCTACTGCTGATTCGTTACTATTCGCTTCCATTGAAGATTCTGTGCTTGTAAAGCCTAGCTATGCTGAATTAAATCCCTATAAAGGTGCTATGTGGGACTCTACTCGATCAAAAATTGGTAGATTTACTACTTATTTTTCTGATTCTAAATATGCAAATCAAGTTAAAGTATTAAAAAGTGAATTTGAAATTTCTGTCACGAGCAACGAAATCATCTCAAACTCTTTAGATGAAGTTCAGAATGATACAAAATCAGAATATTTAGATTGCGAAGAAGCTAATTTTTCTTTGGAGTTGCGAACTGATATTGACGATCAATTCATTTCATTTGTATTCTATATTAACCAAAGAGGTATAATTGATGAATTCACATTAACATCCAATACTAATAGCAGAGAATTAATATTGGCTTACGAACAAGCTATAGAAAATACAATGGTCTTTGAACCGGTTTTGATGAATGGAGAAGCAAAAAAAATTAAATGTGAAATTGAATTCGAGATTCCAAAATGATTAAATCCTACTTAGACCTAGCTTTATGTCTTTAACAATAGATGGACCTTTATATACCATGCCAGTATAAAGTTGAAGCAGGTCTGCACCAGCATCTATTTTATTTTTTGCTGATTCAACATCATGGATACCACCTACACCAATAATAGGCTTATTACCATTTAAAAACTCATATAGCCATGATATAATTTGTGTGCTTCTGCTTTCAATTGCACATCCACTTAATCCACCATTACCAATTTTTTCTAACACTGATTCACTCGTATTTAAATTATCTCTTGAGGAAGATGTATTTGTGGCAACATAACCATCAATACCATATTTCTCACATAATTCAACCAGAGCTGCAAGATTTTTTTTGCTCGTATCAACAGAAAATTTAATTAGAGTAGGTATGTTATGATGTTCAATTTTTAAACCAATCAGTAATTCTTCTAATGCGGCTGGATCCTCAAATGTTTTACCCTCTCCAGTATTTGGGCAAGAAATATTTATAGTTATATAATCAGCTACAGTAGATGCTAGATCATAGCTTAATTTATAGTCATAAACAGCGGCATCACCATGTATATTTGGATCGTTAGTTTTTGCAATATTAACACCAAGAGGAATTTTTAATTTATATTTTTTAAGACGCTTTACGATATTCTTTGCACCTTCATTGTTCAATCCCATTCTATTAATCAAGGATGAATCTTTTGGTAAGCGGAATGCTCTAGGTTGTGGATTTCCTTTACTAGCCAAAGCTGTTATGCTGCCAATTTCAACAAAACCAAAACCTAGCGCTTGCATAGCATACGGAGTTACTCCGTTTTTATCAAAACCAGCAGCAAGCCCAAGAGGATTCGAGAAAAATAACCCCAAAACATTTTTTTCTAATCCGTATTTACGCGAATTATATACTAGTTGAACCATTTTTTGAAGCATCATTGATTGATTGATCTTTGATGACATTTTAATTGCCAAATCATGGGCTTCTTCAGCATTTTTCTTAAATAAATAAGGCTTCAGTAATGATGAATAGAACATAAAAGATTTTAAAAGAATGATAAGAAAAAGGCATTAAAGATGTCCCAAAACTCGTATAATCGTGGTCATAAATATGAAATTTGATGAGCTACATATCAAATCCTTGATTCATACTCTAAAACAATTTGGAGATGTCATTTTTTTAGAATCACAAAAAAAGGATCACCCTTCAAGTGAGTATTCATACTTAGCTGCAAAGCCCATAAAAACCATGCATGGTTATGGGCATCTAAATTATTTACATACAGGGGATGAGGTTACTGTATTTCAAAAAAATCCATGGTTGGCACTTAAAGAATTTCAACAAACAGAAGAAGAGTGGCTTTTTGGATATTTTGGATACGATTTAAAAAATGAATCAGAAAGGTTGATTTCTAATAACCCTTCATTTTCTTCCTTACCAGATTATTATTTTATGATCCCAGAATTGTTAATCGAAATAAATCAATCAGGGGAGATTACAATTTTGAGGGGAGAACTTCCTAACCCTTCGGAGTTAGAACATAATCATCATTTACTCGATGTAATTAACCAGATTTCAATAACTAAGAATGAATATTTAGATAGTGTTGAACTAGCAAAAAAAAATATCTACGAAGGGAATATTTATGAACTGAATTATACTTATACACAAAGATATGATTTTATAGGCTCGGCAATTAATCTTTATGAGGCAATGAGAACTGTTGGTCCAGTTCCATTTGGAGCATATTTAAAAATTTACGACACAGAGGTATGTTGTGCATCACCAGAGCGTTTTTTAAAAAGGGATGGAAATATAGTTATATCACAACCGATTAAGGGAACAGTATCAAATACAGATTCATCAAACCTTGATGAACTAAAAAATGAAAAAAATAAAGCCGAAAATCTAATGATTGTAGATTTGGTAAGAAATGATTTAAACCGCATAGCTATAGCAGGTAGTGTTAAGGTAAATCGTTTGTTTGAGATACAAACGTTTAATACAGTACACCAGTTGGTTTCCACTATAGAATGTGAGGTAAATACAACAACAAATTCGGTTGATATTATAAAGCATTGTTTTCCAATGGGATCTATGACTGGAGCGCCTAAAATTGCGGCTATGAAAGCTATTGAACAACTTGAAAATTACAAACGTGGGCTATATTCTGGTGCTATTGGATACTTTAAACCAAACGGGGATTTTGACTTCAACGTGGTTATCCGGACTGCGATTATTGAAAATAAAAAACTAATCTATCCTGTAGGTGGAGCGATTACTTCCGATTCCGCTCCAAAAGAAGAGTGGAACGAAACCATCATTAAAACTCAAGCTTTAAAAAAAGCAGTTAAGAAATAATATTTTTTGAATGATATCCAATGCTAGGTAGTTATGTCTACATTAACATAAATAACTATGAGCAACAATAAACCGGGTATTTCAACTTTAGGCCAGTTAAAAGCTAGTGGTTGGGAATCAATATCTGTTAAAGATGAGATTCGAAAAAATTTAATACACAAAATAAAAGAAAATAAGCCTATTTTTGAAGGGATATTGGGGTATGAAAAAACCGTACTCCCACAAATTCAGCATGCCATTTTATCAAAGCATGATTTAATACTCTTAGGATTAAGAGGGCAGGCTAAAACAAGATTACTTCGAGGATTAATTAATTTTCTAGATGAATATATGCCTATTGTAATGGGCTCAGAAATTAACGATGATCCTTTAAATCCTCTTTCAAAATACGCGAAACAGCTTGTAGCAAACAAAGGTGACGATACGCCAATTGATTGGGTTCATAGAAATCTTAGATATGGAGAAAAATTAGCTACTCCAGATACAACCGTCGCAGACTTAATAGGTGATATAGATCCTATAAAAGCGGCTACAAATAAACTAAATTTAGCCGATGAACAAGCAATTAATTTTGGACTAATACCACGGACAAATCGTGGTATTTTTGTGATCAATGAGTTGCCAGATCTTCAACCAAGAATTCAAGTAGCACTTTTGAATATTATGCAAGAGAGAGATATTCAAATTAGGGGATTCAATGTTAGGATTCCTATAGATATTTCTATGGCATTTTCTGCCAATCCAGAAGACTATACAAATCGTGGGAATATCATTACACCATTAAAGGACAGAATTGATGCACAAATAATTACTCATTATCCAAAAGAACTTTCAATTGGTATTGAAATTACCAAGCAAGAGGCATGGGATAAACGCCATGGGTTGATACAAGTTGAAATACCCAATATTTTTAGAGAAGTTATTGAACGTGTTGCTTTCCAATCTAGAGAGTCTGAGTATGTAGATCAAAAAAGTGGAGTTTCTACACGTATGACCATAACCGCTATGGAACAAATGGTGTCTTCAGCCGAGCGCCGAGCCATAATGAATAATGAGTCCTTGGCTATTATTAGAGTGGCTGATCTATATCATATGGTGCCAGCACTAACAGGAAAATTAGAGCTAGTTTATGAAGGCGAGCAAGAGGGCGCTATCAATGTCGCGAAACATATTATTGGAAAGGCGATTAGTAATACATTTAAAAATTATTTTCCAGATCCACAAAGTAGAAATAACTCTGATAAGTCAAAATTTACAATAATTACGGAATGGTTTTCTAAGGGAAATGACGTAGATCTTCCAGATTCTTTAAGGAACGATGATTTCAAACAAATCTTAGATGATGTGTCTGAATTAAAGGCATTTGTGTGTGATCATATAAAAACTGATAATGAAATTGATATTTACTCTTGGATGGAATTGACTCTAGAAGCTTTACACCAAAATTCTATGCTTAGTAAAGAAGACAAAGACGATCATTCTATTTATTCAGATATGTTAGGTTCAATGTTTTCTTCATTCGATGCATTAAAAGATGAAGATTATGATGATTTTGATACATAAGCATTGAAATCACGTTCACATAATCGTATATTTGAAATCTTGAAAAAAATTAAGGAATAAGCCTAGATATGAAAGCAGGAATACATCCAGATTATAAAGAAATCACAGTCGTTTTGAGTGATGGTTCTGAGATTACAACAAGAAGCACCATGAATACTAAAGATGGTGTATATAAAACTGAAATTGACTCAAAAAACCATCCTTTCTATACTAAAAAAGCATTTACAGCAAAAGCTGGCCGTGTAGATCGCTTCAAAAGAATGTATCAAAAGAAATAATTGCTATTTCTACATGAATTTTAAAGGATATATCGCTTGATATATCCTTTTTTTATTTTAGCTAGATGAAAATTGAAACATTCGAAGTTGGCCCATTCCTAGAGAACACTTATTTGTTAACCAAAGAGAGTGAAGCTTTAATTATAGATCCCGGTTTTTTTACAGAAGAAGAGTATCAAAATTTTTCAGAAAAAATAAAAGAGTACAACGTTAACCCGATTGCTATAATCCTTACTCATGCTCATGTAGATCATATTTTAGGTCTGCATAGGGTATTGAAAGAATTTAAACTACCAGTATACTTAAGCGCTAAGGATTTATTTCTTTGGGAGAATTTTGGTCAACAAGCTACAATGTTCGGCTTACGACAGGTGGGG
>JAYPYN010000106.1:6671-7589 GCA_038154605.1 Balneolaceae bacterium | reverse complement strand
GACCAAGTAAATGGTAAAACCTTGGATAGTTGGACTAAATGTTCACGCTTTGAGAGACAAATACCAATTATGCCTGTTGAATGGATTCGGATGGGAGAACAATCAGAAGACACAGAAATGCGTGTCATTGATTTGGTTGCTCCAGTAGGTAAAGGGCAACGTGCTTTAATCGTAGCACCACCTAGAACGGGTAAAACAGTGTTATTAAAACAGATTGCGAATTCTATATCAGCAAATAACCCAGATATTCATTTAAGTATATTACTGGTTGATGAGCGCCCAGAAGAAGTTACAGACTTTATCCGCTCTACAGATGCTGAAGTATTTGCTTCTTCAAACGATAAAAAAACCCAAAGCCATATTCGTATTACAGAGATGGCTCTAGGATATGCAAAAAGAAAAGCAGAAATGGGAGAAGATGCGGTTCTTCTAATAGATTCTATGACTCGCCTAGGAAGAGCTTATAATGCTGTACAATCCAATAGTGGAAGAACATTATCTGGTGGATTAGATATCCGCGCATTAGAAATACCAAAAAAGATCTTCGGATCAGCTAGAAAAATAGAAGGTGGTGGATCACTCACAATCATAGCCACTTGTTTGGTAGAAACAAATTCAAGAATGGATGATCTTATTTTTGAAGAATTTAAAGGAACGGGAAATATGGAGTTAGTACTTGATAGGGAGTTAGCAAATGATCGTATCTATCCTGCAATAAATATTACTGCTTCAGGAACTCGAAATGAAGATAAATTTATTACAGATTCTTTGGAAGAGCGTAATATGGTGAGACGATATCTATTAAAGAAGTCGCCTAGAGAGTCCATGTTAGGCTTATTGAAAGTGCTAAAAAATACAGAGAGTAATCAGGAGTTGTTAAATCAAATTGCAGCCTTAGTTTAAGCAACGGGTATAGAT
>JAYPYN010000106.1:6299-6661 GCA_038154605.1 Balneolaceae bacterium | reverse complement strand
CAATTTCCTTACCCCATGCTGTTATTCCTCCTTTTAGATTGGTGACATCTTTGAAACCATTTGCCTCTAAAAGTTCAACTGCTTTTGCACTTCTTCCTCCGGCTCTACACATTACTATAATTGGTGAATTTTTATGCTCATCAAGTTCTACAATGCGATTTGATAAATCTCCTAATGGAATATGAATTCCATTTAAATTCGATATGTGATATTCCCAATCTTCCCTGACATCAATCAAAACAAAATCTTCACTCGTTTCTTTCTTAGTATTTAAATCTTGTACAGTTATTTCTTTCATAATTCGTTTAATTTTTATAGCGGTCTAATTTAAATGTTTCACCCAAATAGAGCGAACGTGCTTT
>JAYPYN010000106.1:486-6289 GCA_038154605.1 Balneolaceae bacterium | reverse complement strand
ACGTTATGATCGGTGATTAAAATACCAATATTTTGATTTTTAAGCTTTGAAACTATTTCTTGAATGTCTTCTACAGCAATTGGATCTACCCCTGCAAATGGCTCATCCAATAAAATAAATTTGGGGTTGGTAACCAATGCCCTTGCAATTTCTGTTCTACGACGTTCTCCACCAGATAGACTATAACCTTTACTATTAATAACTTTTTGGAGTGAAAATTCTTCAATTAGACGATCACATCGTTCCTGTATCTCTTTTTTGCTGTACTTCAAAAATTGAAGTATGGATTCAAGATTTTGTCGAACAGTTAAGTTTCGAAATACCGATGCTTCCTGAGCAAGATACCCAACTCCCAATCTGGCGCGTTTGTACATGGGCATGTTGGTTAGCTTGATGTTATTTAAAAATATGTCGCCAGCATTTGGGGTAACAAGTCCTACCATCATGTAAAATGTAGTTGTTTTACCTGCCCCATTAGGGCCTAGAAGTCCAACTATTTCACCTTGATTTACATTGATTGAAACCTGATCAACAACAGTTCTTTTTTTGTAACGCTTTACTAAGCCTTTACTATGAAGTATAAGAGCCGTTTCTGAATGATCTATCATCCTTAAAATATATAAAACTTAAGCAATCGATAAAGAATTTAAAATAGACTCGAAAATAGGTTTTCCATCCTCAGAACCAAGTATATTCTCCATAGCTCTTTCTGGATGTGGCATCATACCAAGTACATTTCTTTGAGTGTTAATAATGCCAGCAATATTATCAATGGATCCATTAAAGTTAGCTTCATCCGAAATCTCACCTTTAGAATTAGCATAGCGAAATACTACTTGATCGTTATCCTTCAGAGAGTTTAATCCGTCTTGATTAATGAAGTAATTCCCTTCCCCGTGCGATACTGGAATATTGAATAATTGACCCATTTGCAAACCATTTGTAAATAAAGACGCTGTTGTTTCGCATCTTATATGAATATTTTTGCAAACGAAACGGAGCTTTTCATTATGCATCATTGCACCCGGAATTAAACCTGCCTCTAAGAGTATCTGGAAACCGTTACAAATTCCCATAACAGGGCCACCTTTATGTGCAAACTTAATTACTTCTTGCATAATGGGGGAAAACCTAGCAATAGCCCCAGAACGAAGATAATCCCCGTATGAAAATCCGCCAGGTACGATTAAAAAATCAATATCTGAAAGATCTGTATCTTTATGCCATAGAAACTTTGTTTCGCAGCCTAAAACGTTTTTCATTGCATGGTATGCATCGTGATCACAATTTGATCCAGGGAATACTATTACTCCAAATGTTGCCATATTATCCTTTAATTTCTGTAACTAGTTGAATTTCTTTTAGCACACTATCAACCCGTAGGCACTCTTCAAAATCACCTTCAAATGCAGTGGCCTTGCCTTTATTATGTACGGTTAAAGTAATTTCTTCGGCTTTTGATAAACCACAGCCTGTAGCTTTAATTAATTGATTGATGACTTCGTCAAAAGTATGTATATCATCATCATAAAGAATCACGCGCCAAGGTGCAGCTGTAAGCTCATCAACAACATGATCCGTTTCAGAATCAGTGTTATGATCTAACTGCATCAGAAGATCATCTATTGAGTACATGATTCAAATGTAAATTTAAGCTTTTATTTCGATGGTGAAGTCTTCCATCACTTCGTTTGCAAGTAATTTACTGCAAGCCTGTTCTACTACTGCTTTAGCATCCACTTCAGATTCAGCATTAACATCTAATTCTATAAATTTTCCAATCCTTACTTTAACCACTTGATTGAGACCTAAATTTTCTAGTGCATGGTGTGCTGCTTTTCCTTTTGGGTCTAGTATTGATGGGCGAAGGGTAACATTAACTTTAGCTTTATACATATTGAAGCGAATTTTGAGTGTGGACTAAAAAATAAGGCTTAAATTGGTTATCCGCTATGGAGATATCTGTTTTTTTTAATAGCTACAAATTATAGATGTATGCTAGAACTCTAACTTTCGAAAAGGGTGTTAAGACAACAAAAGAATGTGTTTTTTTATGTGTTCAACATTTGAAGAAGTAGCATCTAGCCAGTTCACAAAATCCCACCTTCGAAACCAGGTTAGTTGGCGTTTAGCATAGCGCCTAGTGTTGATTTTAATTTTTTCAATCATAGTATCTTTGTTTAATGTATCTTCGAAATAAGATATCATTTCCCGGTATCCAACCGTTTGAAGAGCCTGTATCGTTTTTTTATACCCACTTTCAAGAATGGTTGTTACCTCATCTTCTAGTCCTAAATTAATCATTTTTTCTACCCTATGATTAATTCGTTCATATAAACGTTCTCTAGGATGATGGAGCCCAATTACAACGGTATTGTCTTCGGGATAAATTTTTTCATTACTATGAAAACTACTAAAGGGTTTTCCTGTTTGCATCCAAACATCGAGTGCACGAATAATGCGTTGGCGATTCATTCCATCCATTTTAGGGATATATTGTGGATCTACTTTTTTAAGTTGATCATAGAGTGATTGAATCCCTTCTTTCTCAATGCGATAATGTAGTTCAGCGATATTTTCTTTGTTTGAATCTGGTATTTCGTGGAAAGGTTGAATGAGCCCTGTTACATGAAGCGTGCTGCCACCCACATAAATTACATGATTTGAATATTTTAATATCTCTTCTTCCCATGCTTTAGCTCTACGATGAAATTGAATGGCACTGTCTTCTTCATCCAATGAGAGGTTTGAGATGTTGTAATGTTTAACTCGAGCCAATTCTTCTTCGCTTGGCTTTGCTGTTCCTATATCCATCAATGAAAAACACTGGCGGGAATCTGATGAGATAATAGAAGTACCAAGCTCTTCAGCAAGTTGAAGAGAAAGCTCCGTTTTGCCTGCTGCAGTTGGTCCGAGTAGTATTATTCGCATCGGAATGTAAGTTTTGAAATTTAAATCTACGGTTTATCTAATCTCTATATCAATACTTTCAAGGATTACTCCTTCTTGAACTGAAATTTCAAAGAAATTCGATGGGTATAGCCTAGTGTACTAGCCGTACCTGCAAAACTGGCAAAGCCGTAGTCAAGGTAAAAATCAGCAACTTTAAGACCTAGCCCTAGAGTGGGGGATACATTAAAACCCGAAATGGGATCGTCTATAAAATCTGAGAGTCCAGCTCGAATAGATAATCGATTTTTGTAAGTGGCTTCCGCTCCAATATGTGGCTCAATACTCATTCGCCCAAGGTTATAATTGTATGCATGCCGATTTTCGAACAGAAGATTTAAATCAAATGCTGTGGTAAAATCAAAATCCGAGATCGAGAATTGTTTTCCTATACCTAAGCGAATTGATGGAAGTACATATTCATTTTGCCCAGACGGAATAGAATCTTCAAATACTTCTTCAAAACCTTCGAACTCATTCTCATTTACCGTCCACATTTTTTGCATAGTAGTAACATCTTGGATCGATACGCCTAGATCAGCAAATTTGGTGTTCATAAGAACTCCAACATCCAAACTATAACCCCATGCGTTAGCAAATGGACCTAATCTTTGATTAATTATTTTTGCGGAAGCGCCTACAGAAATGCGATCATTATACATTTTGGAAAAAGAGATTAAGATCGCAACATCTGCAGCGGAAAATCGCGTGATATACGATTCAGGATCTTCTTTCGGCCCACCATTCTCCCCTCTATCAGCATCCCAGGCATTCAAAGTATTGGCAATATTATCCACACCTTGACGGAAGAAACTTATGCCAATCACTCCTTTTTTTGTTTTTAGAGGGTATGAGAGTGCACCATAATCGTACCCAACAATTCCGCCAAATCGCTCCGAATGCATGTATATAAATTCAGGATTCGTAGAGCGAGCCAAACCAGCAACATTCCAATAGCTTGAAGTTACGTCTTTGGATAAAGCAACTTGAGCACTGCCCATTCCAAGTGCGCGGGCACCTGCTCCAACTGATAAAAAATCGTTGCCATATTTCGATAGAGTACTTTGCCCAAAGAGAGCAAAAGAACCGCTGATTGAAAGGAAAAGCACTAGTGTGATACGAATCATTACAAATTATTTAAACCTTAAAAATGGTAGCGTTTTATTAATAAATAAAGAATTAATGAATCTTGAATTTTGAGTATCACTGTATTGCAACGTGGGCAAGTATTTCTTAGTATAAGTACATATACTTGAAAGAGCAAGATTATGAAAAAACTTGCTTAAAATATCAAATACTGGCACATTTTATGAAATTTTCGGTCTCAAGCAGTGAACTTAACAAAGGTCTTTCTTCGGTTATTGGCGCAGTGCCATCCAAAGCAACATTACCCATTTTAGAAACTATTCTTTTTAAAAGCGAAAATGGCAAACTTAAACTTACAGCTACCGATCTAGAAATATCGATTGTTCAAAGCATTGATGCTGACATCGAAGAAGAAGGAGCTGTGGCAATACCTGCACGGAGATTGCTAGAAACATTACGGCAGTTACCAAATATTACGGTATTTTTTGATGTCGATGATCGCAAAAATATCAATTTTAGAACAGATAAAGGGAACTATAAATTAGTTGGTGATGAAGCCGAGGAATTTCCAGAAGTACCTAATCTTGATGAAGGCACTGTAATTTCAACTACAACTGATTTAGTGCATAAAGCCATAAATAAAACACTATTTGCAGTATCTAGTGATGATTTACGCCCTGCAATGATGGGGGTATATTTCCAAATAGGAACGGAAGAAAGTAAATTCGTAGCCACGGATGGTCATAGATTGGTTAAGTACACAAATAAAGAAATAACCGCCTCCAATGAGGTGAACTTTATCATTCCAGATAAAGCGTTAAGTCTTATTCAAAAAACAATTGATGGCGACCAATGTGATGTAACGGTTACGCAAGATCATGCAAGATTCCATGCAGGAAGTACCATCTTAATAACACGCTTAATCAACGAGCAATACCCAAATTATGATTCAGTAATACCACGAGATAACAATAAATTCTTAACTATTAGCAAAGACCAAATGCTATCTACTGTTAGGAGAGTTTCTATTTTTTCAAGTTCAACTACACGCCAGATTCGACTACAATTAGATTCGGATAAACTCACCATAAGAGCCGAAGACTTAGACATGAGTAGCGAAGCAAAAGAGAGTATTGCATGCGAATATGCTAATGAAACTATGGAAATTGGCTTTAATGCCAAGTATCTAGCGGATGTGCTAAGTAACATTGATGATGATGAAGTTAATTTTGAATTTTCTTCCCCAAATAGAGCTGGGATTGTAAAACCAACAGCAGAGAATGAAACAGAAGATATTCTTATGCTTGTTATGCCGGTGATGTTGAATAGCTATACTTAATGAGCCAAATAATTACTCTTACAACTGATTTTGGCACCCAAGATCATTACGTAAGTGTCATGAAAGCCGTGATGCTTGGGATTGCCCCCACTTCACGCTTTATTGATATATCGCACGATATTCCTGCCCAAGATATAATGGCTGGAGCTTGGGTGATAAGAAATGCCGCTTTTGAGTTTCCTAAATATACCATTCATCTTGTAGTTGTTGATCCTGGTGTAGGAACCGATAGAAATCCAATCGCCATAAAAGTTAAAGATCAATATTTTGTAGGACCAGATAACGGGATATTTTCTTTAATTACTAATGAAAGTTCATTTAAAGCCTATAAACTAAACAAACCAAAATACTGGCGAAGAAAACGATCGCGTACCTTTCATGGAAGAGATATTTTTAGCCCCGTAGCAGCTCACATAAGCAATGGTATAG
>JAYPYN010000106.1:0-476 GCA_038154605.1 Balneolaceae bacterium | reverse complement strand
GCTGTACCCATAGGAGATAAGGATGGGCTTCAAGGCTGGGTGATCCATATTGATCGTTTCGGAAATTTAATTACCAATATTTCTGAACAACTACTCGAAGAAACTGCTGGAAGAAGAAAAGTTAGAATTTATCTAGGTAATACCATCATAGATCATATGGTAAATACTTTTGGTGATGTAGAACCAGGTGAACCAGCTGCATTTATTGGTAGTTCGGGAATGCTAGAAGTAGGAATAAATAAAGGAAATGCTGCAGAGATGTTAGGTGTTGATAAAGGTGCTCAAATATCGCTAGTGCTACAGAAATAGACACGAAACCCAAAAAGTTTAATAGCGTACGTAGAGACCTTAATTGATCCTATTCTATGAATCTTGAATTAAAATCGCCTGCCAACGAACGCAACGGAATTCATATTCCCCACGAAGTTACCAATCTTTCACTACCTTTTAACGGATCCTTTGCTACAACCGATGGT
>JAYPYN010000105.1:0-7640 GCA_038154605.1 Balneolaceae bacterium | reverse complement strand
ACTTCCTTTATTGAGGTGGGACCAGGAAAAGTCTTACAAGGATTGGTTAAACGCACAAATAGAAAAGTAGAAATTTCAGGTTATCAATAATATGATGGGTTTATCATTAGAAGAAAAAAATTGCCTCGTTACTGGCGGCAGTAGAGGTATCGGAAAAGCGATTGCACTTACACTTGCAAAATTTGGTGCAAACGTAGCCATAACATATGCTCGTTCCGCTGATGCAGCAAACGAAGTAGTTAAAGAAATAGAGGCAATGGGAAAAAAGGCAATAGCCTTGCAAGCCGATGCTGTTAACTTTGACGAAGCAACAAAAGTGATTGACGAAATCGTATCAACTTGGGGTAAATTAGACGTGGTAGTGAATAATGCTGGGATTACTCGTGATACTTTATTACTAAGAATGAGCGAAAACGATTGGGATGAAGTGATCACTACCAACCTCAAAAGTATTTTTAATTATTCAAAAGCTTGTGCACGCCCAATGATGAAAAATAGAGCAGGATCAGTGATCAATATTAGTTCAGTGGTAGGGCTTACTGGGAACGCAGGACAAGCTAATTATTCAGCGTCAAAGGCTGGAATTATAGGATTTTCAAAATCATATGCAAAAGAATTGGCCTCTAGAGGCGTGCGCTGTAACGTTGTAGCTCCAGGCTACATAACCACAGATATGACTGAAACTTTAGGTGATAAAGTTTTAGACGGAATTAAAGCTGCCACTCCATTAGGTAGAGCTGGAGACGCTCAAGAAGTAGCGGACGCCGTAGTTTTTCTGGCCTCTGATATGAGTAGCTATATAACAGGAGAAATAATTCGTGTTGATGGTGGAATGGCCATGTAAATGGTTGCACTACCCTCTATGAATGTTTAATTTCCAACATTTTAAAAAATTACCCATAACTATATAATAGAATACATTATGTCACAAGATGTAGAATCAAAAGTAAAAGCCATAATCGTTGACAAATTAGGAGTTGATGATTCTGAAGTAGTAACAGAAGCAAATTTCACAAACGATCTTGGTGCAGATTCTTTAGATACCGTTGAGTTAATCATGGAATTTGAAAAAGAATTTGATCTTAGTATCCCTGATGAAGATGCTGAGAACATCGCTACAGTAGGCGATGCAGTTACTTACCTATCTGGTAAAGTATCTTAATTTTTTAGTTTCTCATACACTATGAGTGAACGAAGAGTCGTAATAACGGGTATAGGCGCTTTTACTCCGGTGGGTAAGAGTGCTCCCGATTTTTGGAATGGTTTAAAAGCTGGAAAAAGTGGAGTACGTTCGATAGATCGTTTCGATACCTCTGACTTAGCAACAAAATTTGCTGCTCAAATAGAAGACTACAATTCAGCTGATTATTTCGAACGTAAGGATGCTCGTCGACTCGACTTGGTGGCTCAATATGCCATTATAGCTGCAAAACAAGCCCTAGATGATTCTAACATAGATCTTGATGAAATCAATAAAGATCGTGTTGCAGTTATCGTAGGTACTGGAATAGGTGGAATGAAAACTTTCTACGATTCAAGCATTCAACTTCATGAACGCGGAGCGAGAGCAGTATCACCATTCTTTATTCCAATGTTAATTCCAGATCTAGTTTCTGGCCAAATTTCCATAAGACATGGATTTCGAGGGCCTAATTTCTGTGCGGTTTCTGCTTGTGCTACAGGTTCCCATAACATAGGTATTGCCTACGATACCATACGTTACGGACAATCCGATTATGCACTAACAGGAGGAACAGAAGCCCCTATTACCAGAATTGGAGTTGCAGGTTTTAACTCAATAAAAGCAATGTCCACTCGTAATGATAATCCCGAAAGCGCATCTCGACCATTTGATATTGATAGAGATGGTTTTGTGTTAGGTGAAGGTTCTGGAATATTCTTCTTAGAAGAACTTGAGACAGCAAAACAACGAGGAGCTCGTATTTACGGTGAAATTGTTGGCTATGGATATTCTGGCGACGCCTACCACATAACAGCACCAGACCCCGAAGGTGGAGGAGTGCAACTTGCGATGAATACAGCCTTAAAAGCAGCAGGAATTTCTCCCGAAGATGTTGATCATATAAATATGCATGGAACATCTACGCCACTAGGCGACATAGCCGAAACAAACTCAATAAAAAAAGTCTTCGGTGATCATGCATATAAAATAAATCTGAATTCAACTAAATCGATGACAGGGCATACGTTAGGTGCGGCCGGTGCAATAGAATCAATAGCCTCGCTTTTATCTATTTATCATGGCGAAATACCTCCTACAATAAACATCGATAATCAAGATCCAGAGTGTGACTTAAATTATACCGCAAATAAATCAGTTATTAGGGAGGTTAAGTACGCTCTAAATAATGCCTTTGGTTTTGGGGGCCATAATTCCAGTCTAGTATTCAAGAAATACGAGGAATAATGTAATGCGTGTACTTGTCCGGTCTTTATTTTCCAAGTTCGGAAAACTCTCAGCCGGAAAGAATAAACGTATTTTACAGCTAGAGAAAACAATAGGCATAAAGGTTGATGATCCTACTTTGTTTGAACGTGCACTGCGGCATCGGTCCATGTTATCGCAAGAGCAATATGCAAAATACGACAGTTATGAGAGACTTGAATTTCTTGGTGATGCGGTATTAGACTTAATCGCAGCTGAGATTCTCTTTAACCGATATCCAAAAAAAGATGAAGGATTTCTTACAAAGATTCGCGCAAAACTAGTACGAGGTGAGACACTTTCAGACCTTTCAAAAAAGTTAGGTTTTGAAGATTTGATGGAAATCGAAGACCATAAAGTAGTATCCAAAATTTCAAAAAGTATTTTAGCGGATGTATTCGAATCGATTATTGCCGCCATATATATTACAAAAGGGTATAAACATGCCTTTAAATTTGTTGAAAAAGTTTATTCAAAACATATAGATTTTAATAGTTTAGTAAATACAATAGATAATTATAAAAGTGCATTGCTCGAATATACACAAGCTCAACGTCTACCCCTTCCTAAGTATACTTTGATCAAAGAGTCTGGTCCTGGGCATAATAGAACGTTTGAAGTAACCGTGTATATAGGAGCGGATGAGCTAGGTACCGGAGTAGAAAAAAGTAAAAAGAAAGCCGAACAGTTGGCTGCTGAAATAGCGCTTCAAACACTTGGGCAAAATTAAAGATATGGCTTTCATAATTTGTTTTTTGAATGATTAAATCCGATTCTAATTCTCCTACTAATATTTAAACAAGATAGCCTAAAAATGTTAGTTCAGCTTATAAAACCAGAATTTCAAGAACTCATAGAAGCCAAAAATTGGGTGGCTTTAAAAGAGGTTTTAACTGATGTGGCTCCAGCTGATATTGCAGAATTACTTGTAGAGCTAAATGGAGATGTGGCGGTTGTTGTATTTAGGCTATTAAAAAAATCGACTGCAGCTGATGTTTTTGCAGAGCTTCCATCAGGAAAAGGAGTGGAACTAATTGAGCTGTTTACAAAACAACAGTTAACGGATGTTATGGGCAATCTTGAGCCTGACGAACAAGTTGCTCTATTGGAAGAATTACCAGGCAATTTAACCCAAATGGTAATGAATACCATGTTGCCTGAAGACCAAAAACAGGTAAAGAAATTACTGGGCTACCCTGAAGATAGCGTAGGTAGATTGATGACACCTAGATATGTAAGGGTAAAATCTGATTGGACGGTTGCTCGTAGTATGGAGCACATAAGAAAATATGCTAACGTTGCGGAAACATTAAACGTAATTTATGTAGTAGACGATAAAGAACGCCTTATTGATGATCTTGTTATTACGCAATTAATAGTTTCTGAGCTAGACACTACGATCGAAGATTTAATGGACGAAACCTTTAGTGCGTTACATGCAAAAGATGATCAAGAAGCAGCCGTTAAAATGTTCGCAAAATACGATCGTATCGCTCTTCCTGTTATAGATTCCGATCGTGTACTTGTTGGAATCGTAACCGTTGACGATGTTATTGATGTAGCCGAAGAAGAGACTACCGAGGATATGCAAAAAATGGCTGCTATGGATGCCTTGGACGATTACTACTCCCAAACTTCCATCTTAGAAATGGTAAAAAAAAGATTAGGTTGGTTAGTGGTATTATTTGTGGGGCAAATTCTTACCGCATTAACAATGGAGCAGTACGAACAACTACTAAGTAAAATAGTTTTTTTATCCTTTTTTGTGCCCCTTATAATCTCAAGTGGGGGTAATTCTGGCGCACAAGCCGCAACATTAGTAATACGTGCACTCGCAACCGACGACATAAAATTTACCGATTGGAAATTAGTATTTACGCGTGAATTCACTTCCGGGTTAATGCTTGGTGGATTAATAGGTTTACTTGGGTTTATCACGCTTATTGCATGGGATTTTATAGCAGGAAATCCAATTGGATATGTTTCTGTTATGACAGCTTTAGTGATAGGAGTAAGCCTTTTAGCAATTGTATTGTTTGGGAATTTTGTTGGAGCTATGCTTCCATTTATCTTATCCAAAATGGGATTAGATCCAGCTGTTTCGTCTGCACCTTTTGTGGCAACCATAGTGGATGTAAGCGGAATCATTATTTATTTTTCAATCGCACTGTTATTTTTAAGTGAAATTTTACTTTAATCAATTTAATCAATGAAAGTCTACCACGACCTTGTAAAAAATGTTTTAGAACACGGAGTTAGAAAAGAGAATAGAACAGGAACGGATACTATTTCGAATTTTGCTGAATTCTACAAAGTTGATTTGTCGAAGGGATTTCCTTTATTAACCACCAAAAAAGTATTCTTTCGATCGGTTGTGTTAGAGTTACTCTGGTATTTACGAGGCGAAGATCATATAAAATGGCTAAGAGATGAAAAAGACTGCCATATTTGGGATGCTTGGGCAGACGAAGATGGCCATGTGGGTCCGATTTATCCCGTTCTTTGGAGACGCTTTCCTTATTTAGAACAATCTGAAGAAGGTGAATGGAAACGAAAAGAATTTGATCAAGTTAAAAGGGCCATTGAACTACTCAAATCAAATCCTAACAGCCGAAGAATAGTAGTAAGTACTTGGCATCCCGGTTTATTGCCACAGATGGCTCTTCCTCCGTGCCATATTATGTATATTTTCAATGTTCAAAATGGGAAATTAAACTGTCACCTTACCCAACGTTCTGGTGATATTGCATTGGGTATTCCATTCAATTTAGCATGTTATTCTGCGTTAACCATGGCTATTGCTCAAGAAGTAGGGCTAGAACCAGGTACTTTTGCACATACTATTGTTGATGCTCACATTTACCTAAATCACGTAGATGGTTTAAAAGAACAACTTACTCGAACTCCTCGAGAGTTACCAACTCTTCACATTGCAAAGAAACCAATTGATGAGCTTACTTTTGAAGATTTTACTCTCGAAAATTATAATCCAGATCCTTTAATTCGCTTTGAGGTTGCTGTATGATCAAAACGTTGATCGCAGCTCATGATCCAAATTTAGTGATTGGGAAAGATGGAGCACTACCTTGGAGATACCCAGAAGATTTAAAACATTTTAAGAAATACACTACTGGTAACACCATTATTATGGGTAGAGGTGTATTTGAAGAACTGAATGAAAATCCACTCCCAAATCGCCGAAACATTGTGTTATCAACTACCAAAGTGTATGCCCATGTTGAAACATATCCATCTCTAGAAGATGCTTTATTACATATTGATGAGAATGAAGTTTTTATTATAGGAGGCGGAGTTTTATACTCACAAACTCTACCTTCTGCCGATCGATTAATTATTACTGTAATAAAAAAAGAATATGATGGAGATACTTTTTTCCCTGAATATCGAGATCAAATCGGGAAAACATGGCAACAGGTATCCATCGAGGATCATCAAGAGCTAAGTTTTGTTGAATACAAAAGAATGTAGCATTTACCGTTAAAGCATACGTTTCACTTTAAATGGAAATTGATTTAAGGTGTACAACATAATGGCGAACAAGAGGTTTTGTTAACGCGATTATGTTTTTGGTATCAGCAGCTCTAGAAAACTCGATGGCTTCATTCTCATCTAATATCCAAATACTCTCGTTTTGATATTTGTAGGCTTCGGTTTTAATTTTTTGGAATTTAAAATAATAGTCCGCTTCCTTCTCGGTTACTGCTAATTGGGCTTTACCCAATGCCTGCATAGTTTTAAAACGAATGGAGTTTATAAGCTCCTGAGTAGGGGGTCGATCAATAAATGTGGTTCTAAATAAATCTCTATTCAAAAAACGAGAGCATAAATTTGAAAGAATTGGATCGCTAGAAAATTGCCACTCCTTAATATTTTGATACACATCATAATCATCCAACGCAGCATATAAATCAATTGCTTTTTTTGATATTTGCCTTTTTGCTGATGGTTTATCTTTGATAAAATATTCGAGTTTTGGAGAAGCAAAATGGAGTGTAAACTGTTGATCTAATAAATCCCCAACCCTATGAAAAATACTTCTTAATAATGTATCTGCACTCAATACTGTTTTATGTAAGTACACCTGCATATACATTAATCGGCGTGCAATAATGTAATTTTCTACAGCATATATTCCTTTTTTTTCGATCACAATATTGCCATTAAAAACACGCATGGTTTTTAGGATTCTGTTAATCCCTACTGTTCCTTCAGAAACTCCTGTAAAAAAACTATCTCTTCTTAAATAATCTAATCGATCCAAATCTAACTGAGAAGAAATTAATTGGTGTAAAAACTTCTTAGGATATTGATTGGTAAAAATCTCAATCGCTACATCTAGCGCTCCATCAAACTGTTTGTTCAGTTCTTTCATAATGGCTAAACTCATTTTCTCATGAGTAAAGTTTTTGATGAGGGTATGTTCTAGCGTATGGGAAAGCGGACCATGCCCAACATCATGCAAAAGAAGTGCTATTAAGGTGGCTTCATATTCTTTGTCACTAATAGTTGTGTCCTTTTCTCGTAGATTTCTCAAAACTCTTTGGCCTAGTTCTAGTGAACCTAGAGCATGAGAAAATCGTGAATGTTCGGCCCCGGGGAAAACTAAATATCCAAGTCCTAGTTGACGAATTCTTCGTAATCTTTGTACATATGGATGATCAATGAGTTGAAGGATGATGCCTTTAGGGACAGTTATAAATCCCTGAACAGGATCGTTAAAAATTTTATATCGCGTACTTTTATCCATCTAACTTAATCATCATAGCATCTTGATCTGCAACATAAGGTAATTTTGTAGGACGTTTCGATTTTAAATCGAACCAAACACCTTTTGTAGTTGCTACAGCATGGAGGGTTTTATCCTTTTCATTATATATAGCTTGTAACACCTCAATACTAGAGTTTCCCACCTGCAAGCACCCCGTACCCACTAATAACGTAGATGGGTATAAAATAGGTTTTAAATATTCTACCGTACATTTAGCCAATACAAAAGATTGTCCATTTCCAAACCCTTTTTTTAATTCGGGAATAGTAGCAATAAAATGAATTCTAGCTTCTTCGAAATAAGAATTATATATCGCATTATTATGATGAGGGAGTGGATCTAAATCTCTATATCTTGTAGTTAAGGTATGCCAAAAATAAAATAAATTGGGTTGATACGTTAAAT
>JAYPYN010000104.1:578-7707 GCA_038154605.1 Balneolaceae bacterium | reverse complement strand
GACTACGAATCATTTTACTCCTACGATGCACATTTATTGACTTGCACCCGTAGCTTCCCGACCTGTCGGGAGATGAGTACAGTGACTACGAATCATTTTACTCCTACGATGCACATTTATTGACTTGCACCCGTAGCTCAACTGGATAGAGTACCTGACTACGAATCAGGCGGTTAGAGGTTCGAATCCTCTCGGGTGTACTTAGTCAAAGGATTGATATTATTAATTTTGTGTCAATCCTTTTCTTTTCCAATAATCAGGATTCTATAATTAATATAGGGTCTAGGGAAGTATAGCATGTAAATTATTTTTGTAAGATAGTGCTATACTTCTCTAGACCCTTACTTTTTATTCACTTATCGTATATACATCATCCAAAAACCCTTCTTTTTGAGAATCATTTTCAAAGACAAAGGCACTTGCTTGATCCTTCTCTGGAGTCAAAAGAGCTTTATAGAAATACTTTAGGACAGATATTCGTACGTTAGTTCGAACCGTATCAATAAACTCAGTAAATATAGGCCCCCGTAATAATATCTTTACCTCTCAGTAATAATCATTTTTCATTTAAATTATAATTTATAAGTATTTTTCATGGGATTTAATCCTTTTTCATGATATACTGCTTGATCTAATAATTAAGCATTTTTCATAATTATGGACAAAAATAATCAATTTTCACTACATGTAACGACTTTTCATGGATATACGCTTCCAGAAACCGAAATGACGTTGGCTGGATATACCGCTTTGATACAAGTTTATAATCTACGATGCCCTTTTCCACGCTCCTTGTCAGCGATTAGTAAGCAACATAAGCGTTATCATGAAGGCCGCTGGGAAGTGTATACAATTAAGCACAAACCAGATGATACGCTTTATGCGCATTTAACCTTTGCCTTAAAATATGAAGGGGTCAATCTTGCCGTATTAAAAGCTCTTTTTAATTCTATTGAGCCTTCCGATATAGAAAAAATAATAAAAAGTGAGCCTACGGGTAGCTATGCTAGGCGTATTTGGTTTTTCTATGAATGGCTAACTCAAGAGACGTTAGCACTTAACGATGTCAGCAAAGGTAATTACGTTGATGCTCTTGACCCAGACATTCAATATAAAGGAGCAGAAACTTCATTAAAACGCTATAGAGTTAAAAATAATCTACCTGGCACATATCACTTTTGTCCGCTTATTCATAAAACAGAAAAAATTGAACGATTAAGAGCTTCTAATCTGGATAAGAATGTGATGCAGGTCTTAGGAAAAGTTCATAAAGACCTTTTGTCAAGAGCTGCCGCTTTTCTTCTTTTAAAAGACTCCAAAGCTTCTTACGCAATTGAGGGAGAACACCCTCCTCATAATCGAGCTGAACGATGGGGTCGTGCTATTGGTCAAGCAGGACAAAAAGTACTGAATAAGGAAGAATTATTGCGTTTACAGAAAATTGTAATTGAAGATGAACGATTTATAGAAATGGGATGGCGCACTGAAGGTGGTTTTATTGGTGTCCATGACCGAGTAACCAGTGCGCCCGTTCCAGACCATATATCTGCACGATGGGAAGATGTTTCTGACCTTATGGATGGCCTGATCAAAACCAATAAACGCCTTGCGAATAGCGATTATGACCCTGTACTCTCTGCTGCACTCATAGCTTTTGGTTTTGTATTCATCCATCCTTTTGCAGATGGTAATGGGCGGATTCATCGCTATTTGATTCATCATGTATTAGCTAAAAAGAACTTCGCTCCTAAAGGCTTAATTTTCCCAGTATCAGCAGTAATTCTCGAACGAATTGATAATTACCGCCAAACATTAGAGTCATACTCAAAACCTCTTCTTGACTTAATTGATTGGAAACCTACTCCAGAGGGTAATGTAGAAGTTCTCAATGAAACCAAAGATTTGTACCGCTATTTTGATGCAACAGTTCAGGCAGAATTTTTATATGAATGTGTTGAACAAACCGTGTTAGAAACTCTACCAGAAGAAGTCCGCTATTTAGAGCGTCATGAAAAAATGCGTAATATAATAGAAGCTCAGTTTGATATGCCTGACAAAACCATTGAAACCCTCATTGGTTTTTTAAGACAGAATGATGGAGTGTTATCCAAAAGGGCATGCTCAAAAGAGTTTAAAGCCTTAACAGAAGCTGAGATTAAGTTACTCGAAAGAGCTTATCAAGGAATATTTTTTGAAAGCAAGTGAAATCACTATTATAACTATCGAATATTAGATAGATTTATAACTCTTAGTTTAAATATTTCCTTCTTGGGGTAGATTAGAATATGAATATCTAAATCTTAGATGTGCTAATAAAAATTTTGGTTAATTTAGATACAAAATCACTTTTCTTTTCCTCCAATAGTAAAACAAACTTTCTTTTTTCGCTCATAATCATCCAAGGAAGGGAAATTAATCTGAAAGCTTTCTAACTCATCATCATCAATATCTGCTTCCTTTCGGGCTTCATTCTCAATTCTTTTTATAAGTTTTTCATAGCTTAAGTCTGGAGTTATGTTTAGTTCTTTCATATCAATCAATTTTTTGTGAAATATTTAAAATCAAGGAGCTGGATAGACTGTCAACTTCATTAAGCTTGGCTACAATCAATGCATCCCCGACCCTAATAAAAAAATGGACTCAGACATACTTCAAAACCAATTGATTAATAGTTAGTTAGACTCTTTTTCATTTAACAGCAAAATCTCCAATTTCTTCTCTTCGCTTTCGCAGGCACGGTTCCAGCACACTTCCATAAAAGTCAGGAGTTGAACCCCTCGTTCTTTTATAGTTTCTAGCCATTGAGCTTTTTTTATGCCTGATTCACAGGCGGTTAGAGGTTCCGCCTCCATTCTATGATATCACCAATTCAAAGGTTTAATGAATGATTTTTAATGCGTTAAATAGTATTTTAAAATAGTACGCATGATAATTCATTCATGTTGTGATTAGATTCAACTTCGATTATATTGAATGATATTTCATTCACTGATCATATAAATTAGATATTATGACTGATCATTCATTCAAAAATTGGGACTCGATGAGTGATAAGGCGCTGGTAAAGCAGATTGGAGCCTTTATTACCTATCATCGGATAGAACAGGACAAGACGCAGGATGCACTGGCAGCAGATGCAGGAATTAGTCGTTCTACATTAAGTTTGCTGGAACGAGGAGAAACCGTAAATCTGTCTACACTCATACAGGTGCTTCGGGTACTGGATCAGCTGAAGGTAATGAATGCCTTTGTTGTTCAGGAAACCATTAGTCCGTTAGAATTGGCACGGTTAGAAAAGAAAAAGCGGAAAAGAGCGACAGGGAAACGGTCGGTTACATCCACTGAAGCGGATTGGTAGACCATGAGTATTACGGTAGCAGAGGTACATATATGGGGAGAATTTGCAGGTGCTGTAGCCTGGGATGAAGATCTAGGGCTTGCCACTTTTGAATATCACCCAGGGTTTAAAAGACTGAACTGGGAACTTTCCCCGCTCAAAATGCCCATTACTTCAACGAAGAGTATATTCTCATTCCCAGAACTTCGAAAAAATCGAAATACTGCATACAATACTTTTAGAGGATTGCCCGGGCTACTTGCGGACGCTCTTCCAGATAACTATGGAAACCAGTTAATCAATATATGGCTGGCTCAACAAGGTCGACCCCAAAACAGTATGAACCCGGTAGAAATGTTGTGCTTTATCGGGTCTCGGGGGATGGGAGCTTTAGAGTTCAAGCCTACGGTAATCAACGAACATGTAAATACCTTTTTCGTTGAGATAGATAGCCTGGTCAGCGTTGCCCAAAAGATGCTATATCAAAGAGAAGGTTTTGCCACAAATTTATATAAAGATGAAGAGCAAGCCGTTTCTGAGATTCTGAAAATCGGAACTTCTGCTGGTGGTGCGCGACCTAAAGCGGTAATTGCTTGGAATGAAAAAACAGGAGAAGTAAAATCAGGCCAAACCAGAGCTCCGAAAGGCTTTGAACACTGGCTCATTAAACTAGATGGAGTAAGTGATGTACAATTAGGTTCAACGAAGGGGTATGGTCGAGTTGAAATGGCATACTATAACATGGCAATAGCGTGCGGTATTACCATGATGCCTTGTCACCTTCTGGAAGAACATGGTCGGGCTCATTTTATGACCAAACGGTTTGATCGAGAAGCGGGGTACACTAAACATCATCTACAAACTTTTTGTGGGCTTAAACATTACGATTATAATCAGGTAAGTAGTTTCAGTTATGAGCAGTTATTCCAATGTATGAGAGAGCTCAAACTCACCTATAAAGATGCTGAACAAATGTTTCGAAGAATGGTTTTTAATGTAATCGCTCGAAACTGTGATGACCATACCAAAAACTTCTCTTTCCTGCTAAAGAAAGGAAAAAACTGGGAACTAGCTCCTGCCTATGATCTATGCCACGCCTATCGTCCGGGAAGCCCATGGGTAAGTCAGCATGCTCTTAGCATCAATGGAAAACGAACAGGCATTACGCGACATGATCTTCTGAGTATGGCACAAGGTATTTCAATGAAAAGTAAAAAAGCCGCTGAAATCATTAATGAGATCAATGCAACCGTTCAGAACTGGAGAACCTTTGCCGATGAGCTAAACGTAAATCCTGAGCTCCGAAATGAAATTCAACATACCTTACTAGATCTTTCGACATGAGGTATAAAGAGAAAGTAAATGATAAGAGTATTTCATCTAGATGATTACTTTCATGGAGATATACCTTTTGAAAAATTAATTCCATTGGGGAATTCAATTTTTCTGAGCCATCATCACCATCGCACGGAAGTAGAGCCAATAAAAACTTTTCGTAATCTGGAACATGACAGGTATACTACCGAGCTAAATATTGATCCACGTATGCAATCCCTCGTCATTTCTTAATGTTAATATTGTAAACCAATGGCTAAGTGTTGATGGGTATAAGGCAAGATCTGAAGATGTGGAGTGGGTTTTGGAAACTTCGAATTCTATTCTAATATATACACTAAATATGCTACTCAATAAAAATAAAGAAGACTAATTTTTATGTAAAAGTAGGTTCTCAGAGTATTGTTTTTCTTGATTAAATAGCTTATTTACATAAATCAATAGTTCGAACTATTAATGTTAGTCAACTAAGTGCAAAAAAAAATCAAAAACATCTTTTCCGCTGCTCAACCTGCTCTTGGGTATTTGTATCAATGTAGATTGGCCTTATCAGAAAGTCTTAAGAGAATACCTAATGGAGAGATATTTACGGTATCCATTGAAACTCTTGATGATGTTGTATTCGAAAGCGAGGGAAACCCCCTTGAAGTTCTACAAGCGAAGCATCATACCAAAACTAGTGACATCTCGGATTTCTCAGTAGATCTTTGGAAAACAGTCAGAATTTGGAGTGATCTAATTAAAAATCAGCTTTCTGGATTAAACGCATATTTCTATTTGATTACTACTCAAAAAGTAAAGGATGATTCCGTACTCGAACTTTTAAAAAAGAGAAATGAAAATGACAATCAAAAAATAATTAATAGCTTAGATTCAATTGCCAATACCTCTGAAAATAAGACCAATAAAAAAGCATATGAAGCTTATCTAGGGCTTTCTAATGAAGAAAAAACCAATCTAATTAATTCTATTAAGGTCATTGATCAGGCTCTTTCAATAGTTGAAATTGAAGGAGAAATCCAAAGATCATTATTCTACGCAGCTGAAGAAGAATTATTAGAGAAATTACAGTGGCGCTTGGAAGGTTGGTGGTTTCAACAAGCAGTACTTCATTTGATAGGCGAAAAGCCACAAATTTTAAGTAACGAATTAACTTCTAAAATTTCGGAGTTACGAGAACAATTCAAACAGGAAAACTTACCTGTAGATGACGATATTTTATCTGCAGAAATTAATCATTCTGAATTCGAAAAAAGGATATTTGTTCAGCAACTTAATCTAATTGAGGTATCAGATAAGAGAATTTTTTTTGCTATAAGAAATTTTTATCGTGCTTTTGAACAACGATCTAGATGGATTAGAGAGGACCTTTTACATATTGGAGAGCTTAATAGATTTGAAGATAAGCTTGTTGAAGATTGGGAAATTAAATTTGAACAGTACAAAGATGAGCTTGGAGAATCAGCTAGTGAAAATGAAAAAAAGAAAACAGCCAGAAAAATTTATGAATGGATAGAATCTGGAGATCTATACAAGATTAGACCTGGTATCCGTGAAGAGTCTATTTCTAGAGGTAGTTATCATATGCTTTCGGATGAACTAAAAGTAGGATGGCATTTTGAGTTTCGAGATCGTATCGAAAAATTAATCAGTGAGGATCCAAAATGAAGGGTTGGAAGCATAGGGTTAAAGAAGAAGCTAATTTATTAAATCCAGCATTTTTAAATGTGCTTTTTATTTCTGCAATTAATGGGTATCGGGAGAAAAATGATGAAGGGTTTCCATATTTATACCTTTTTTTAATCCCCCCCATTGTTCTCCATAAATCAACCAGAGAGTTACTTCCAAGAACCGTAAGAACATCCTTATTTACATGGTTATATGAAAATCAAAAAGTTAAGGTTAGTTTTTTTAAAAGAGTTATATCACTTAAACCCTTTATCCAAGAAGCAATTCTCTTCGGAGTAAGGGCAAATGCAATAGAAATTCAAAAAAACGGAATGATAACAACCGAAACTTCTGTAGGTGCCATTAATAAAGTTTTTAGAACTGAAACGGAAGAAACCAAAAAGTGCATAAATGAGGCTAAGTTTTTGGGAAAATGGTTTGCAGGGGCAGGGGATATTAAAACAGTTTTATCACTTTGGGGAATTAAACCATGATACAAATTAAGGATATAGTCATTTACGGGTACAATGAAAGAAAAAGAATTTTACCTCTCAAGCTTGGCGAATTGAATATTATTACCGGAGCTTCCAAAACAGGTAAAACTGCACTTATTGAAATTCTTGACTATTGTCTTGGCTCTAAAAACTGTGGGATACCTGATGGAGTGATTACTACAAATGTAGAATGGGTGGGAGTAAAACTAAAAATACCGGAAGGTTTCTGTTTTATTGCTAGACGAATCCCTCCAAATGGTCAGAAAACAAGCGAGGATATTTTTTTTTCTATTGG
>JAYPYN010000104.1:0-568 GCA_038154605.1 Balneolaceae bacterium | reverse complement strand
TACCAGACTACTCCAGTTTAATTAAAAATAGTAATAGACAGAGCTTGGTGCAGTACTTGTCTGACTACTCTGGGATAAAAGCTAATATCCACGTTCCACAAGAAGAACATACAAGAAAACCTCATTCAGCAAACATTAGGCACGCCTTATTTAATTGCTTTCAGCATCAAACAGAGATTGATAGCAATAAAATGCTTTTCCATAAACAAAATGAAGACTATGTCCCCCAAGCAATCAAAGACACCATTCCCTATTTTTTAGGAGCAGTAGACGAAGATCATGTCAAAAAAATTATCACTCTAAGAAGGCTACGAAGAGAACGAAACTCCTTATTACAAAGTGTTAAAGAAATTGAATCAATAAGAGGTGAGGGAACAAGTCGGGCAAAAAGATTAATTTCGGAGGCTATTGAAATAGGTATTACATCTGTCGATGAACCTCCTGATACATGGGAAGCACTAGCTCACTTATTAGATGAAATCTTTAGGAGCCCAAATAAGCCAGAAGAAGAAATGGTGGAAAATGAAGGAGATAAATATGATGAACTACAGTTTGAGCGAACGCAAAT
>JAYPYN010000103.1:0-7975 GCA_038154605.1 Balneolaceae bacterium | reverse complement strand
TCCCTATTGTATCTTTAAGTGTTATTCATTTTACCCTACTCATTTATAAGGATAAACGAAATAAAAGTAATTTATTGGTATGATTCAACATATGCATAATCATGTAGTAAAATAAATCACCTTTTTACTGGAGATAGGTTATTTTAAAATTTGTGTGTTTGTCATTTCGATCCCGATTCATCGGGATCGAAATGACAAAGGACTACCACAAATAGAGTGTGGCTTTGCTTTATAATTAGCCTGCGATCAACGAATCCCCCCCTTAAAGATTCTGGATCATGTCCGGAATGACGACGGGGTGGTTGGAATTATAACGAACTAACAAAGGACTACCATAAATAGGGTCTTGTTATTCAAATCATTATTATTTTGATCTTAATGGTACTAAAACGTTATTCAAAGTTTCTAACACCACATTCAAAACAATAAGACACTACATATCTATCTTTTTCAGACAGGAATATCCTACTCAAACCGCTAAATTCATCCAATAAATCTTGGATTTGGATGGGAAGTAAATCTTCTGTTATTGAATTTAAGTAATCCTCAAAATCAACCTCGGTTTTGTAAGAGAACGCTTTATAGTCTTCTAATTCAAGTTTTGTGGCCATAGAATTAATAGCATCGTCTAATGAACCGAGTTTGTCGACTAAACCTAATTCAAGGGCTTTATCACCTCTCCATATTCTTCCGCCAGCAAATTTAAGAACTTCAGAGAAGTCCATCTCCCTGTTGTTCGCAACCTTAGTAACAAAGTCTTTGTATATGTTTTCTGTAAAATTTTTGTACTGTGTATTAAGTTTTTCATTCATTCCTCTTCTCGAATCATAATCTTCACCAGCTTTTGTCATGCTTACGCCGTCATAATTTATCCCTACCCAATTTTCTAATGGAGATACATCTGGAATAATACTGTAGACGCCAATTGATCCTGTTAGAGTGGTATTTTCAGCCCAAATTTCTTCTGATGTAGTAGTTACCCATACTCCACCAGAAGCAGCGATATCGCCCATGGATGTTATTACAGGCCTTCCGGTAGATTGAAATTCTTCCAAAGCATTTGTAATCATTGAAGATGCATACACATCCCCTCCAGGACTATTAACCCTTAAAACAATTCCTTTTACATTTTTATCGTCTCTGGCTTTATTAATATTTTTTACAATACCACCAGAGCCAGCTGTATTGAAGGCTATATCACCGGTTACAATTGTTCCTTCTACATGAATAACAGCAATCTTATTTTTTTCTTGAACTCTTTTTTGTTTATTACTTATGTCGTCATCTTTGATGGTGGACAGATATTCTTCACCTGAAATTCCTTCAGGTCGCTCATACTCTTCTTCACTACCATATTTTTCAATCAGATAGTTTCTTGTTTCTTGCTTTGACATCAATTTGTCCACTAGACCAGTTGAGAGCGCTGTCTGATTGACATCACCACCATTTTTTGCGTTAAGTACATGGTAATTATCCCCTATATACTGAATTTTTCCAGACTCGAAACCTCTTCCCGTTTCCATTTTGCTTTTATACTGATTCCAAATTGGGGTAACAAACTCTAACCAAGCTAATTTGTCAGTTTCAGACATATCATTTCTAGTATAACCTTCTGGGCCAGATTTAAAATCACCAGCAGCATACACATTCATATTTACTTTAATATTTTCAAAGAAATCTTTTTGATATTGCCTTACTCTACTGAAGCCAAAAGGAAGCACGGAGTCATAACTGTCTTTTTCTAAAATTATCTCAGATGCTTGTGAAGCCATCAGATATCCAGTTGTTCCAAGGCCGCTTGTAAAAGCAATAATCTCTTTACCACTGTTTCTTGCTTCATACAGGGCGTCGGCTATTTTTAATGCGGAAGTATAATATGCACTTAAGCCATCAACATTAAGATAAATGGCTTTAAGATCATCATCTTTTCCTGCGTTATTAATAATTTTTAAAAATTTTTCTAATTCAATCTGATTGGCGGAGCTTCCTAATATCCCTAATTCAAAAGTAATTGCCTTATCCACAATCACGCCTTTTGGCTCCAAATATAAAACTTTATCCTCCGTCACAACTTCATCAGAATCAAACAAAGAAATCAGAACATAACCAAAACTACATATTATTAGTATTACCAATAGAACTGAAAGTACATTTACCAAAATCTTTCTAAACGTTCTAAGAAGCTTGTCTACAAACAAGATCATGTTTTTAATTTTTCCCATAATATTTTTTATTTATCAATAAGTATCTATTGAACATACTTGGTCAACAGAGGTATTTGAATTAGTCATAACCAATGAACGAACCCATTCTAATTTATACTCATTTATATTTTTTTATTCGTTTCTTTTAAATGTAGCAAAGACTTTTTCAAAATCCTTTAGATTGAGTTCGAAATCTTTTTTGCATATACCAATCATAATATAGTAGGTTTCATTACTAAATAAGATGATTTGATAGATCATTTCATTTTTCTTCTCTTCTTCGAATTTGAACGCCTTAATAATTTTACCTGAAAGTTTATCAATTACAATATCAGATATACTTTCAACCACAAAAGCATCGCCATCTGGCAAATTCTTTAACCTATTCAATGCAAACGACGTTTGATCTAAAATATTTACTTCCGAAAAGGATGTTGCTATCATTAGTGTAGCTTGATCCTCTGAATTCGACGGGATATCCCCGTCTCTAGAGTACATAGCCATACCCGAAATATTCTTTGAAAGTTCAAATTCCGAACTTTGATGATCGATCTTGAATTTGAGACCTTCACTTAAATCAATTTCATCCTCTTGGTTAAACTCAACGGACATCAGACTTTTCATTATTAAAGGTTCTAATTCCGACATCATTTCTGGATAAATTCCATTTATTAAATAGGCTTCTTTGTCTGATCCAATAATTAAAATCAATTTTAAGTATGTTTGACCAAATGCAACTTGTTTAACTTTTATTAAGGCTGCTTCTTTTAAATTAACAGTTACATTTTTATGTTCTATAAGAGACATACCGTTAGATAGCAATGCTTCTTTAGATTTAAATCCTTCTCCCATTTCTTGGGCAGAAGTAGGTACCATTGAAACCATTATTGATGAACCACTTTCATTCTGTTGAAAGCCAGAAAAGTTGGTGGCTTTTATAAATCCCTTTGGTGGAGTTATCCAAATCTTGTTTCAAGTTATTTTTTGAATATCTTGAGCAGAAACTTTTTAACAGCTAAAAAAGAGATTGTTATAAATAATTTTAACGTTCTATGTTTCATAATTGTTTGCTTTAATCAAGGATTTAAATAGCATTCGATGTAGCTAGGGCAAGCTGTATTGTGTTGTGGTTTAACCTGGCTCGGCTAAGTACTATATTTGATTATTAAGCAGGTAAAATTGGAATATCTATAAACCACATTATAATCATTGCTATTATCCCTCCTAAATGCATGAATGGGAAAAATAATTTTACTTGTTTTGCGGTTATATGTTTATTTCCACTAAATCCCGATTTTTGAATTAATCCGGGATGTGTTTCAAAAAACTCCGCACCATTTTTAAAATAAATCCATCTTACCGCTAGTACCCAAAGAACAATTAATGAGAAGTGAAATATCAAAACAATTGGGTTCATTGCTCTAGGAGAAAAAAATTCTGAAGTGTTTTGTGTTATCCCACTTAAACTTCCAATCATCATAATCACCCATGGAATATTCAAATATATAATCCAACCCCAAAAATACCGATTGTATCCTTCTTCTAATTCGGCGTTTTCAGCAATATATTTCGTTGATCGATACTTAATAATTAGCCCGTTTACAATCGTCAGTGCTATAAAGATTATCCATATATGTTTAAAAATTATTTCCATTTCGTTTTAATATATTACATAGTAATTATCATGTTTCGTTGAAAAAAAAATCTCAAATAGCCATACCTATAATCAATGGCTGTTTGATTTAGTGAATCATTTACTAAAAATAATTTAATGAATTAATACGTTTAGAGGTTACGTAAAATTAAAGATAGGTTAAAAAAGACTGGTCTGTTCTTCGTCTTTCTTCTGAGCTTGTTCAATGCGAGGTGATTCTGGAATTTGTTCATCGGATAGCATTTCTGGGAGAAACCTTTTTTCAAAAATACGTCTCGAAATTCCATGCAATGCCTTTTCTCCTCGAGGGGTAATTCTAAGAAACCCACTTTCATCTTCAGACAGGAACCCAAAAGTTCTAAGGTCGTTTACTATAAGGTATGCTAGTTTTTCGGTAGTACCCGCATTTTTTTCTATGTATTCTCTGTGAGGGGCGTCTTCCTCAGAAATATACACATGACCAAGAATATTCAAATCGATGTTTGTGAGGGGATATCCTTCGCTACTTTTAGTTAATAACGAATCCCATGTAGTCTGTGAAAAATAAAGACCAAACCACCATTTTGCTTCTTTAAGCAATTCTTGGGTAGATGCACATGCAAAATATTGTCCCGGAGGTGCTTTCTTTGGCTCTCCTCTACTCCTGAACATACTAACCATAGTGGCTAAATCTAGTTCATGTATATTTGGCGGATATTTGAAATGATGATCGCTTCTTTTTTGCATATTATCTATCCCTACTATTACCCTAACAGTATATAGATTTTAGATTAAATAGCCTACTCTTGTACTGTAAGAATATTAGATTTCTTAAACTAGTTCCAAACTATCCTTTTTCGGCAATCAATTCTACCGCTTTCTCTAGAGTCACCTCTTCGGGGACTGTTCCTTTAGGTAATCCAATATTTTTTTTCCCGTGTTTAATGTAGGGACCGTAGCGTCCATCCATTACTTTAATAGGTTGTTCTGTGTTAGGATGTACTCCTAAATCTTTTAATTCAGAACTTTTTCTCGGAGCAGCTTTCATGGCTAATAACTCAATAGCTCTAGCTAGGTCTACTGTTAATACATCGTCTGTTTTGGGGATGGATTTAAACTTACCGTCATGCACCACAAACGGACCAAAGCGACCAACACCTGCTTTAACAACTTTATTATCTTCTGGATGTTCGCCTAAGGTTCTAGGTAGTTCTAGTAATTTTATTGCCGTTTCAAAATTCATTGTTTCAGGGGTCATTCCCTTTAACAACGAAACACGCTTAGGTTTTTTATTTTCTTCGGTTACTTCACCAAGTTGTACATAGGGTCCATATCGTCCACTAAGCATAAATACAGGCAATCCTTCTACAGGGTGAATTCCAAGTGGTTTGTCTTGTTCTTCAGAAAGTTTTATCAACTCTTCTAACCGAGCAGGAGTAATATCGCTTGGATCCATATCTTGCGGAAGCGAAGTAGAAATTTCTTCTTCTCCTTTTTTCATTTTTGCGTATGGTCCAAATCTGCCAACTGCTACACTAATTCCCTCTAATCCATCAAGAGGTAAATCGAGTAACTTTGCTTTTTGTGGATCAATTTTATCCTCTTGAGCATCCACTTTTGCACGTAATCCATTATCCCCTTTGTAATAGTCGTCTAAATATTTAATAGGGTCGGTGGTTCCATTCGCAACACCATCTAATTGGTCTTCTAATCCTGATGTAAATCCACTATCAACTAAATCGGGAAAATGCTCCTCAAGAAGTGCGGTAACAGCAAAGGCTGTGAATGTTGGAACTAAGGCTTTACCATCTAAACGTGCATATTTTCTATCCTGAATGGTTGAAATTACCGCGGCATAGGTACTTGGCCGCCCTACGCCAGACTTTTCCAATTCTTTCACTAAGGTTGCTTCTGTGTAGCGTGCAGGCGGTTTAGTTTCATGAATAATGGATTTCAATTCCTGGAGATCCGTAGAATCGCCCATTGTAAGTGCTGGTAAAAACTTCTCCTGATTTTCTAATGCGGTCTCAGTATCGTCGCTTCCTTCAACATAAGCACGGAAAAACCCTGGGAATAGAATTTTCTTACCACTTGTACGGAAGTCAGCAGATGTTCCATTATTTTCAGCGGTGATAGTAACGTTTGTGAATTCTAATTCCGCTTCAGCCATTTGTGTGGCAATGGTTCGTTTCCATATCAAGTCATACAGTTTAAATTCGCGATCACTTAATCCAGATTGTTCGGGTAAAATAAAACTGGCTCCCGACGGTCGAATGGCTTCATGAGCTTCCTGAGCTGATTTTCCTTTAGCGGTATAATTTCTAACTCTTTCAAACAAATACTCTTCACCATACATGTCTGCAATACCATTTCGTGCTGCATCAATAGCTTGGCTTGATAAGCGAGTGGAATCGGTTCTCATGTAAGTGATAAATCCTTTTTCGTACAATTTTTGAGCAACACTCATGGTGTCTCGTGCGCTCATTCCAAATTTTCGGTTCGCCTCTTGCTGCAAGGTAGATGTAATAAAAGGCGGAGCTGGATTTCGTTTTTGGGTGCTTACTTCTACATTAGTCACGTTCCAAGTGGCCTTATCCAACACATCAACTAAAGAAGAGGCTGCTACTTCGTCTAATAAAATAACTGAATCTGGTTTTTTTAACTTACCCGTGTTTTCATCAAAATCTTTACCACTGGCAATTCTTTTACTGTTTAAGTGAGTTAAATCTGCTTTAAATTCATCATGTTCTCCAGATTTTTGGAGAACGGCTTGTAAATCATAATACGTACCACTTTTAAATTTCATGCGCTCTCGTTCTCTCTCTACTAAAAATCCAACAGCGACTGATTGAACTCGACCCGCCGATAAACCTGGAGATATCTTTTTCCATAATAACGGCGAAACCGTATACCCAGCTAAACGATCTAAAATACGGCGCGTTTCTTGGGCAAATACAAGATTCATATCTATTTCGCGGGTATTTTTTAAGGCGTTTTGAACCGCATCTTTCGTGATTTCCCGAAAAACCATACGTTTTACTGGCACTTTTGGCTTAAGCACCTCCATTAAATGCCATGAAATAGCTTCCCCTTCTCTATCCTCATCAGTAGCTAAAATAAGTTCATCGGCATCTTTTAACTTGGCTTTTAATCGAGTTACAATTTTTTTCTTATCGGGGGGAGTTACATAGATGGCATAGTATCGATCATCAGGATTGATACCCAATGTTGCCCACTTCTCTTTTTTATATTTAGCAGGAATATTTTTTGCTGATGCTGGTAAGTCTCTAATATGCCCCATTGAGGAATCTACCTCATACCCCTTGGGCAAGTATTTACTAATAGTTTTAGTCTTAGTTGGTGACTCTACAATTACTAGACTTTTCATGTGTTAACAATTGTTTAGTTTAATGTACCTATGAGTGCTTTAAGCTCTTCGGCGTGTGCTTTTGTATCAATTTTTTCAATAGCTCCCAAAATAGTACCATCTGTATCAATAACAAAGGCTGATCGTGATGGACCTTCATAAACCTTTCCATACATCTTTTTTTCTACAATGGAATCTGTTGCCGCTGAAAATTTATAGTCGGGATCTGAGGCAATTACATAGCTAATACCATGCTTTGCAATGTATTTTTTGTGCGACCCACAGGTATCTTTGCTGATGGTCATTAAGTTATAGCCCGCATCATCAAACCATGACGCATGTTCTGCTAAAGAAATATTTTGTTTATCACAGCTAGAAGTGTTGTTCTTCATATACACAGAAACAATGGTAGGTTTTGTTAATATATCTGAAAAGGTAACTTCTTTTTCTTTTTCACCTTCCACAATTTTGAGGGTGAAATTTGTTTCCATTTTTTTACCAGCTTCGATCATATCTCTATTTTTTATGTGATTAATACATCCAACATTTACCCTTCAAACCAAGTCCCTTTATCTGCTACAGAGTAGACCAAGCTAAGGCTTAGTAAGAGTAACTGTTGTTAATTTTTTATTTCAACCTCTGAAACATGTTTTACAGGAAAATTGCATGAATTAGCAATAAAACACATCTGGTTTGCCTTAAAATGAATGGAATCTACTTTTGAAGCCATTCGTTCCTCTTTCACTGTTACTTTGGGGTTCAGTGTAACTT
>JAYPYN010000102.1:0-8030 GCA_038154605.1 Balneolaceae bacterium | reverse complement strand
TATTCCTCATAAAATTTAAATCTTGATCTTCCCATAGCTCTTTCGTTTGTCTATGTAAGACCCTTTTTATGTGAAGTCCTTACACATTTTTTAGAATTATTGCGTACGGAAAGTGAAAGTCACAGAGCTAAGCTCATCCCTGATCTGTTACGGAGCAGAGCTCCGTAACTAGGTTAATTATCGTTGGGATTGGCGATATTGGAAGAGCGGCCAGGCATGGTTAGCCCGAACGGATAGTAGTCACTCATCAATCCTGAATTTGATTTAGCAAGCCTTGGGCAAGATATGCCGCCTCAGTATCTGGATAGAATTCGATAACTTCATTTAGAATAGCAAGAGCAGCTCCTCGATTCCCTAACTGGTTATTTGATTCTGCTGATAAATACATCCCCATTGAAACCCATGTATCAAATGCTTCGAAGAGTATTTTTACTCGCGCATATTCGGTGATAGCTTCTTGATAGTTTCCTTGATCCTGTTGTGCTTTGCCTATAAAAAATTGAGCCTCAGCACCTATTTCTGTTGTATTTTTATCAGCAATTGGTTTTAAAATGCGGCTAGCTTCCTCGAATTTACCTTCTGCAACCGCCACTTTACCAAGACCAACGCTTGCAGCTTCATTATTTTCATTTATCAGTAGAGCAGTTTCATATTCTTCACGGGCTTTTTCGTATTTTTTTTGTAATAAACTTGCATTCCCCATTCCAATGTACGCTTCCTGGGCAAATCGGCGTTCTTTTTGCAGTAATTGACTAAAATAAGTATGTGAGGTCTCAAACTTCTCCAAATCGAAATAAAGTAACCCAAGTGATGTTAACGCTCCTGGCACTTGCTCATCATTTGAAAAATCGTCGATTACCGTTTGATATGAGGAAATTGCCTTATCAATTTGGTCAACTTGGCGATATGCCACACCTAAATTCATGTATGCTTCTGGAGCTAGTGCATCGGAATTTGTAACTCGTAAATACTGGCGGAATTCCCGAATTGCCCCTTCATAATCTCCTGTTTGAAATACAGTTTCTGCTTGTCTAAAACGCAATCGATCTGCTGTTTTTGATTGTGGATTTTCACTCAAGAAGTCCTCTAAAATTACTGAACTGCTGTCTTCACCTCCTGCCGAAAGCTGTGCATACTGTATTCCATTAATGGCTTCTATGATATATCTTGATTTAGGGTAGTTTGCCAGTACTTGTTTGTAGGCATCAATTGCGCCCTTGTATTCCCCTGCATTATAAAAAGCATCTCCGATATTATATTGCGCTCTCGCAGCCCAATCTGTTCCTGGATAGCGCCGGATTACCGTCTGGAATTCTTCTACTGCTTGAGAATAATTTGAAGTATTTAAATAAATATAAGCTACATTATATTGGGCTTGCTCTCTAAGTCGACTAAAAGGATAAATGCGGAGCATACGCCGAAAATTGCTTACCGCTTCAAACGTACGATTAGAACGATAGTAAGAATTTGCTACTTGAAACATGGCGTAATCTCCACCGGGTTCCGCTCCTATCGCCTTTTTGTAATATGTAATGGCATTTCTATAATCTCCAAGGGCGTAGTATGCGTCTCCTAGTCGTAATTGGGTATCCACGTCATACGGATATAATGCAATAGGAGGCGGGTTATAGTTAGCTATAAAATTCTCTAGTGGGCCAACGGCTTGTTCATATTCACCAATTTTAAAATAACTCCATCCTAACGAATATCTTGCTGCACCAATCATTTCATGTTCTGGAAAATTTTCTACAAACAACTTGAATCGTTTAGCGGCATCCACATACTGCTCGAGTTTGTAATAAGAATCTGCACTCCAGAAAAGAGCTTCTGCGCCTAATTTAGAAGTTGGTATCTCGGCATAAATAGCTTCAAAAATTGGCTGTGCTTGTTCATAGGCTTGATTTCGGTATAAAATCCATGCTTTTTGGAAGCGTGCTTGTCGGCGAAGTGAAGGATCAATATCGGTTATTTGTTCTGCTTCCTCAAACGCTTGGGATGCACGAGTATATTCTCCGTTAGCGAAATAAGATTCCCCTAACATGGTATATATTTTACCGGGGTTTTTTAGTTCATCACCATTTCTAACCACGTTTAGCAGAACTTCAATAGCTGTGTCATAATCACCTGCTTCAAAAGATGAAATTGCCCATTCGTAATAGGCCTCTTCAACCCATAATCCTTTTTTAAAACGGGTTCCGAATTCAGCAAATGTATTCATAGATCGCTGATAATTACCACCTAATTTGTGATTAATTGCTTCGTAATACATTGCTTTTCGCGAAAGTTTGGTATCGTCAGTAATTGCTTTGTTGAACGATTGTGCTGCCCAATGGTAAATACCTTGTCGATGGTATAACCAACCCAGTCCATAATGGGCTGGGGCTTCTCTTTCCGTTCCTTTGGTTAATCGAATGTATTGTAGATAGTCTTTAGTTGCTTCGTGAAAGTTATCCAAGAAATTATGAGCCTCTGCCATTAAAAAGAGAGCTTTAATTTTAGATTCATCATCAAGAAAAATCATCTGTGCATTTAATGCTTCTATGGCTTCCTGATATCTAGCTTGTTGATAGTAAGATTCCCCCAATGCAGTACCTACTCTACGTGTAACAAGGTCGTTTGGGAATTGTTTTTTTAGTAATTCAAAAGCAACTGCGGAAGAGTCATATTCATTTTCAGTAAGATATAATCTACCTCGTGCATATAATGCATCTGGCGCCCACTCTGAATTTGGGTTTTCATTGGCTATTCTTAAAAAATATGCTCTGGCAGTTTTATAATCTCTTTTTTCGGCAGCAGCTTCAGCAACTAAATACATCATTTCTGTTATTTGGTCTTGTTCTTTAGATGCATCAATGGCTTGGTTGTAATATTTTATAGCTAAATCAAATTCACGATTATTGGAATATTTAAGCCCTAAATCTTTAAGTAAATTAACTGCTAACTCTGATTTGGGATACTCTAATACAAATGTTTGATAATAGTTTTCAATATTAACGGAATCTATCCCTGCTTTTGATAAAGCTATGAAGTAATCCGATGACATTCTCAACTCATGTTCAAGATACAATTGTTTACTCTGTTCGAAAGAATAAATAGCCTCTTGGAAATGACCTTCATTAAAAAGTTCTAATCCTGATTTATACAATGATGGTGAAGATTGCTGCACAAATTGAGCATGCGAAACAGCTGGTAAAAGTAGAAGACCGAAAATTAAAAAACTGCTTCTAAAAAACTTGAAGCGCATTTGTATTTGATGTAGTGGTTATGAATTAAATATCTAAATATCGTATAAGCTCATCAGCTCTATCACTTAAATCTTTTTCCATAGAAGCGCTACTTAGTTGTGAAGTTATCACGTATCCATATCTTTGCAAGGTGGCACATACCAGGGATGAATCCTCAAGATTTAATTTTATTGACACGCGAAAAAAGCTATTATCTTCGTTTGGCTGTTCAACAGCTATACCTAGTAGCTTGGCACCTTCTATCTCAATTAAACGAACTATTTCAGTTAGAGTAAAATCATAGGGCATCATTTCTATGGTAATTACAGATCCAAATGATTCTAAATTAAATACATTACCCAAGGCTTGTAATACATCCTTTTTTATAATTACACCCATAAAAACATCGTTATGACCTACCACTGGGACAATAAATAATTCATGAGCTAGCATAATTTTGGCAGCTTCAAATAAATGCTGGGTCTCTAAAATGGATATTTTTTTTTGTAAAGGAATTTCACGTAACGATATTGTTTCATCACTCACCTCTAACAAAGTATCTAAGGAAACCATACCTACGAGTATGTTTTTATCTACCACTGGCAACCTTGTAACATATAAAAGATCTAATTTGGTAAGCGCTAGTGCTACCGAATCAGTAATTTTGAGTGGAGCGATATTTTTATCTATAATTTCGTGTACAAGCATAATTAAATAACCTGTCTTTCATCCCCAATAGTATCTAACATATGTGACAATTGCTTAAAATCTTTTTTAGCTATGCGAAAAAAAATTTCGACATTATTAGAATTATAATTTTCTTTTATAACCTTTGCGTTATCATAGATAAAAGCTATTGCCTTGTATTTACTTATCGGAATTGTAATGGTTTGGCTTAAGTACTCGTCTTCTATCAGTTCTTCAATTTTTTGTTCCACTTCTGATAGCCCAATTCCTCTTTCAGCAGATATAAATATTGCATTGGGATATTCATCTTTGAGCATCACTACTTGCTCTTGGTGCATTTTATCCACTTTATTTAAAACTAACATTGTTTTTTTATTTAAAACACCTAATTCTTTCAGAGTAGTTTCAACAACAGCTATATATTCATGTACCATACTTGATGCACCATCTACAACATGAAGTAATATATCTGCTTCACGAACCTCATCTAAGGTAGATTTAAAACTCTCTATCAAATTATGAGGTAATTTACGTATGAATCCTACAGTATCTGAAAGTAAAATATCGTGATTAGAAAGTTGATGGCGCCTTACGGTAGAATCAAGAGTAGCAAAGAGTTTATCTTCTGCAAGTACCTGTGTTTCGGTCAGCGCATTCATAAGCGTTGATTTACCGGCATTGGTATATCCAACTAAGGAAACACGATGTTTTCCTTTTCGCCCTTTTCGTTGGGTAGTTCGTTGTTTATCTAATTTCTCTAGCTTCGATTTTAACACAGCTATACGTTGCCCAATGATTCGGCGATCTGTTTCAATTTGAGTCTCTCCAGGTCCCTTTGTTCCAATACCTCCACTTTGTCGAGATAGGTGTGTCCAATACCTAGTTAGCCGAGGTAATAGATATTGGAGTTGAGCTAGTTCTACCTGCGTTTTAGCCGCTGATGTTTTTGCTCTAGATGCAAATATATCTAAAATAAGGGCACTTCTATCCAATACCTTCGCCTCGGTAACAGTTTCAATGTTTCTAATTTGTGTGGGCGAAAGATCATCATCGAATATCACTGTTTTAATAGAATGAGCCTTCATTAACCCTTTTAATTCTTGAAGCTTACCTTTTCCAATATACGTGCTAATATCAGGTTTTGTGCGATTTTGTAGAATTTTTTCAACTGTGTAACCGCCGGCTGTCTCCGTCAACATCTCTAGTTCGCCTAGATATTCCTCAGCCTGACGCTTCGTAGTTTTGTGCCCATACAAAGCAACTAGCATTACTTTTTCTTTGTATAAATCTGGATGTTTTATATCGTCAAGCAAATGATCTTAATTTAATCTTCTTGTATTTTTCTAAGATCAATATCGGTATACAAATCACTTTCGAAGCGTGATCGTAGTTTTAAAGATATTATCTTTTCAAATTCTTTTTGTTTTGATGCGGGTACCAATAACCGTAATTGTTTATAGCCTTTTGTTAGGGTTTGGTTTGCTTCTGAATAAGTAAATGTATATTCAGTTCCGCCTGAAGCTTCTTTCTCAACAAAATCTAAAATCTGGAACCAAGGTATTGTTTGGGATGGCTCATTAATATTTTTGACTATTCCATGATCAGTAATATAATGTTTCGATGCCAAGTAACTTGAAATAAACCACATAGCTCCGATCCAAACATAGGCTCCAAAATAGCCATAGTTTTCTATATCGTTGATTAAATATACAATCAATCCTAAGGTACTAATAAGTGCTAAAAATACAGTTGCAAATAAAGGATAACCTTTCATTTTACCGGCACGCCAATTTAGACGCGCATTCCTTAACCTCAGCTTATTTTGAAACGAATATGCTGCGAGCAAAGTAGATGAAATGGCAAAAAAAACCATAACACCTTGAAAAAAAAGTAACAATATTTCCTTCATTAGCTTGATAGTTCTGTCTTATAAAATAAAGAAATCAACAATTCCAATATTAGAAAAAAAAATCCTGCCCACATAAACCATTGCCAAATTTCTTGCCCAAAACTTGTAGCTAGAATTTGATTAGTTAATTCTTGCGCTGGAATATCAGTTGTGGTAACAATTTTTGCGTTTAAATTACTCCCAGTTAATTCTTCTTCCCCAAATGAAAGAAAATCAGACTCGCTATCATCAATGTTTAGAGCAATATCTAAAGTAACATTTCTGTTTTTAATAGAAACAAAGCCCGGTTCCCATTCTATTGCATCATAGGTTAGTTCTATACCAGAAGTGGAGGCTTTAGTATCGGGCACAATTATATCTTCTTTATAGTTTAAAATTAATTGATCAGTAGATATTTCTCCACTCCAACTGAACTCATTACCTAGGGTATGCCCTATTAACCCACCTTGAGTAGAAGATGCTACGTACAATAATGACCGAAAATAAAAAGGAGCAAAAAGAGGTTTAACTCCAAAATTAGACCAAGCAGCGTTATTCCCGATCGTTGAAACTAGAATTTTACCTTCCCCTACTCTTTGTTCCCTAAAAAGTGGATACCCGCTATTTAAAGTTATGATATTAAATCCCCCTGGTGAAATAGAAGGCTTTAACAAATAGTAATAATAGATATCTGGGCGAGCTATAGATAATCGTTCGTTGGTTTTAAGATCAAATACATCTTTAAAAATAGGATGGTTTTCCAAGAATTGATCCCCCACCGCAACAGAAGTACTGGATGCAAAATTTCCAGATACTCCTACAAATTCACCAATGTTAAATTCTCTAAAAAAAGTATTGTAATTTTTGATATCCAATTGTTCGGATGGGATAACGATAATTCCTCCACCATTTTGAACATAACTTTGTAACCCTTTAAAGAAAAATTCAGGAATTGTTGGAAGTTCATCGAAAATGATGGCTTCATAATTTTCGAACATTACTGTTTCAAAATCTTGAATGGCTATTTTCTTATATCCAAGCTGCGCATTGCTTTTATTAGAAGCATCTAAGGCAATATTAGTAAATGATATATGTTGCTCTTTTATACTGTTCGACTTTACCCATAAAATATCTCTTCTTTGGGGCACTTGAATTGTGAAATATTTAACATTATCGAGCACAAATTCATCACCTTCTATGGTTAGCGAGCCCGTTACGGTACCATGGTTTTTAGGAATCACTTCGAAACTAAAATATTGATATCCTCTTGGTGGCAAATCTATGGAGTATTGTCCAACTATACTGCCTTCAAACTCTAGAGTTATAAATTGATTATTAATTGGAATCTCTGAATTATTTTGAACTTGAACCCGAATCCTAGCAGGTTCATCAATCCCAATTATATCACTTTCCAATTCTAGAGCTGTGATAAGCGTATTTTGTACTTCTACACTACCAAGATTAAAAAAAGTAGTAGTTACAGAGCGAGGTATTTTAATGGTATCTATGGTTTTAGAAAGTTGACTTATCTGCCCATCTGAAACAATAAAAAATCGTTTATTTTGGAAGGGCGAGTTTTGTAGAGCAGAAAGTAATGATGCTACCCTTTGTGATATATAATTACCCCCTAAACTAGCTTCTACTTCGTCAAGCCTACTTAATAATTTACTATGGTTAATTACCGATATAAATTGCTCTTCCCCATTGGTTGTTTGAAAAATAAAACGATCTATTTCTTTAGATGAAGCTTCTAGTTGGGCAATAATTTGTTTTCCTTGCTCTAATAATGGACCTTTATCGCCAATTCTAGCCATACTTATACTGTTATCTAACAAAATAACATTTAATGCAGGACTATCACTATTTGTGTTGCCAACCCCTGGCGGTAGAAATGGGCGCGCAAGAACCAAGGCTAAACACAAAATCGCAAGTAAACGAACTATTAAAAGAAGGTTACTTTTTAGCTTTATTCTTCTAATTGTTGTTTTTTGTAGCTCTTTGAAAAAAGATACAGTAGAAAACACTACCTTTTGTGCACGCTTAAAATTCAAAAAATGAATGATTAGCGGAACAGCAACTGCTGCTATAGCAAATAAAAATATAGGACTCAAAAAACTCATTAAGTATAAAAAAATATTATTTTGTACATGGCTTAAGAATGGAACTTTTGCTTAAAATACGACTTAGTGAATTCAACAATATTTAAATTTTTTAGAATGCTTTCTATGCAA
>JAYPYN010000101.1:4671-8218 GCA_038154605.1 Balneolaceae bacterium | reverse complement strand
TTTTCATTAAATAACTCCACTAAATTCCAATCAGGCACGCCTCGCAAACTACCGTCAGTAAGGTAAGTCCACCCATGATATTGGCATTGCAGTACAGTAGTGGTTCCTTTTTTAACCGCAAGCGGACCGCCTCGATGTTTACAAACGTTGAAAAACCCTTTGATTCCATCATCTTTTGTTTTGATGAGTAATATTGGGTTTCCAGCAATTACTGTGTGTATAACATCTCCAGTTTTATTGAGTTGTTGTTGATGCCCAACATATTGCCAATTTTTCGAAAATAGAATTTGGCGTTCAAAACCAAAAAGTTCTTGATCGTGATACCAATCTGAAGGGATGGTAAAAGCCCGCTCTATGGGTGGTTGGTTCAGTTCCTCTTCGTGGTTATGTAGTATTTTTGGAATTTTCATACTGTCAAATCAAATTCATTTTTAAGAGCTGATTTTGCGGCATGATATCCACACATTCCGTGTACTCCACCGCCAGGTGGGGTAGAAGAAGAACAGATATAAACGCCTTTTTTTGGAGTTTTATATGGATTCCATTTCAAAACGGGTCTGCCAATGAGCTGTTTCAAAAATTGTGCACCACCGTTAATATCACCACCTATATAATTTTCATTATATGCATTCATGCTTACGGCGGTCATGGTATTGTACGAAATAATGGTATCCTTAAATCCTGGAGCCCATCGCTCAATTTGATTAATAAGTTCCTGAGAACAATCACGATCTGAGCCATTAGGTACATGACAATAAGCCCACACTGTGTGTTTTCCTTTTGGTGCTCTAGATATATCAAAAACAGAGGGTTGAGAAAGTAAGACGTAGGGTTTTTCAGAATGTTTTCCACTCCAGATTTCCCGTTCAGATAATGCTATTTCTTCTAATGTGCCTCCGAGATGAACGGTTCCAGCATATTTTGTTTCTTTATTCAACCATGGAATAGGCTCTGTGGTTGCAATGTCGATTTTACAAGCACCTGGTCCATATTGATAGTTCAATAATTTTTTTTTGTATCCTGATGGAAGTTCATTGCTACATATTTTTGCTATCTGATGAGGAGTTAAATCAAAAAGGATGCACTTAGTATTTGGGATTTCATCAAAATTAGTGATTCGATGATCTGTTTCAATTGTACCGCCAAGCGATTTGAAATATGATGCCATGGCATCGGTTATTTTAGATGAACCTCCTTTAGCAATAGGCCAACCAACGGCATGCATTGATGTACATAACACTAATCCAAAAGAAGAGGAGAAGGCTTTTTCTAAAGGAAGAATACTATGAGCAGCATGACCTGCAAAAAAAGCTTTCGTCTCTTTTGTTTTAAACACAGAATGTGCTAATTCTATGGTGGATTTCATTCCTTTTAAACCGAACCCAGCCATTTTAAATGGATTTTTTGGAATTCTGAGCGTTCCAAATAAATCTACTTTTAAGGATTCCCATGCGTTTACATATCTTTCAAAAAGCTTTTTATATATTTGAGCATCAGAACCAAGCTGTTCTATCGTTTTTTCTAACGATTTATAGCCTAATATTGCATGTTTATTATTTAGAGGATGTGATACAGCAATTTTGGGATGAATCCATTCTAATCCATAGGAATGAAGAGGTAGAGTGGATAAAAAAGGAGATGCTACAGCCGTTGGATGAACGGCTGAGCAAACATCATGTAAAAAACCAGGCTCCGTTAGTTCCTTAGTTCTTGTTCCGCCACCAATGGTTTTATCCGCCTCAATAACATGAACTTTCAACCCTTGCTGTGCCATTAAAATGGCAGCAGAAAGTCCATTTGGACCTGAACCTATTACTATGGCGTCATAAGAATACACCTTTTAATACTGACTTAATTCATCTGCTAATTTTAAAGCTTCATAAGCATTAACAATACCACCAGTTATTGAAAGTTCTGAAAACGACACAGTAGTTGGTGTTTGCATACTACCTGGTTGAATGATATTTAATTCGGATGGGATAGATACTGTTTCAAGAAGAATTTCTTTTACTTGGGAGGTAGTTAAATCTGGATAATATGTCATAATTAGAGCCGCAACACCTGCAAAAACAGGGGAGGCCATACTTGTTCCACTTTGTGCTGAATAGGAATTATCTGGAAAAGTTGAATATATATCAACACCAGGTGCAAATACTTCTACTCGTGTTTTCCCATAATTGCTAAAACTTGCAGGTACATTTTCTCCTCCTGCCCAAGAGGTAGCACCAACATTAATTAGATTATTAGCATTGGAGCCGTCTAAGTAAAACTTAGTTGGATAACTTTCGGAGGTATCAATATTTTTTCCATCGTTACCTGCGCCATGCACCATTAATACTCCCATACTGTCGGCAAACTGTATAGCTTTGTCAACATACCATTTTTGTGGAGAATAACCTTTACCAAAACTCATATTAATTACATCTGCTCCATTCTCAGCGGCATAGTAAATCGCATTCGCTACGTCTTTATCTCTTTCATCACCATTAGGTACTGTTCGTACGATCATCAGTTTTACATCAGCAATACCATTTATTCCAAGATCATTATTCCGTGTAGCTCCAATTATACCTGCAACGTGTGTTCCATGTTCACTTGTAGGGCCGGCAACATCATTGTTTCCGTAATATCTATTGGTTAAATCATCATAGTCGTCTCCAACAATATGGCGAGGATCAAAATCAGGGTTCATTCCGAAGTTCGCTAATGTTTCATATTGTTCTTTTGCCGCTATAATTTCTTCTTCGTTTATATTATTACTAGTTACATAGCTAAGGAATTGTTTAGCTTGAGTAAGTTGCTGTGAATCCCCTTCAGAAGGAGCTAGTTGTTCGCTAGTAACAGAGTCTAAACTTGAAATCGATAGTACTGTTTTTGATCCTTCTAGAGTTTGTAAAAAATTACTGATGTTATTTGAAATAGTTAAAATTTCATTTTTTTTATTTTCGTATTCAATGCTGATTTTTTCAAAGTATTTAAACTCTTCCATTTCTGCATCGCCTAATAAAGTGGTATCAGCTAGTTCATATTTATCACTAAGTAGTACAAATAATCTTGTAATTTCATAGGTGTCATTTATAACATGAGATCCATCAGCTCCACCAATGAAATTCCATCCATGCATGTCATCGATATATCCGTTCCCATCATCATCAATTCCATTGTTGGGGATTTCATCAACATTTAACCAAATATTATCGGAAAGATCTTCATGATATATATCAGTACCAGAATCTATAATTGCTACAATGACCTCTTTTTTTGGCGTTTTGTTAATCAATAATTCACTGTAAGCCTGTGATACACCTGTTCCATAGTATGGATCATTATTAGGAGACTGTAAATGCCAATCTTCAGTTGGGGCAAGAATTTCAACTGGTATTTCTTCTTCGATACGGTCAGGTTCTTCTGTGTTTTCTATCGGAGGAATTAATTCGGAGGTACTTGAACAACCAATAAACATAATACCTACAATAAGTATGAATGAAGGGCGAAATAAAAAGAATGTTTTCATGTTGATTAAAAATGAATGTGTTTAGTTAGACGA
>JAYPYN010000101.1:0-4661 GCA_038154605.1 Balneolaceae bacterium | reverse complement strand
GTTAGACGAAAGGAATAATTAGATAATAAGCTATTTTTAGCTTTTTAATTTCATTAATATAGAATCAAGAATAACGATTAACCCTAAGATTAGTACAAGAAGAGAAATACTTGGTATGGGTTTCCAAATAATAAAGCCGCCAAGAGTACCTAGAACTGCACCTAGGTATTGAATATATCTTAATTGTTCATTCGAGGCATTTTTTATCAATAATTCTATTCTTCTTTCATCATATTGTCGGAGGTTATCTTCGACTAGAGCATGAACATCTAGTTGATTAATTAAACGATATATGATATTAGTAACTATTTCCTCTATAGTATCACTATTATTTTCGATCGTTTGTGGAAGTGTATCTAAGAATTCATCCATTTTGATTAATCCCTTTTCGAGCCCCCCAGGTAGTTTTGTTAAGGCATTTTCAACAAGATCTTGCATTTCTTGGCCTTTTATGAAACTGTAAGCTTTAATAGCAACTCGTTCGAATAAATGTTCATCAATACTTTGGTTCATTTGATCAATGATCGCTTTAGCTAGAGAAGTGCGAATTTCAGGTTCAGCAATCATTTCGTCAACATAGCTTACTAACAAAATCTTAAGTTCACTTCTAAACTCAGAATCATCGAGTACCTGTTTTATGTATTCCGTTGCTTGTTCGCGATATTTTGAAATCGCTTTAGAATCTTGAATTTTTTGTTTTATTATTTCAGGATTAATCAAATCATTAGAAACAGCTACCGCTAATCGATATGCGATACGGTCTTTCTGAGCGGGAATTAGCCCTTGTCCTAAAATGGGGCGTTTAAACGTTGGGCGAAATAACATTTTTATAGCTACCCAATTTGTCATAAAACCTATTAATCCTCCTATAGATAAGATTTTTAGCAACCCTTCTAAGTCAACGATCGAGTCAAAGATCGATAGGCTAATACCAGTGAAGTCCCACCAAAAAGAAATTAAAAAGCCAGCTAAAAGAAGAATTGGGAAAAAAAATAAAAGGTTAATCAACCATCTCTTTTGGGGATGTACATTCTGTGGTGCACCCTGTGTGAGAACTCTTTCATTATTGCTAATTTCTTGTTCAAATTGGTGTGCAATTAAGCTCCACAGTTGATGTGCATATTTTTTAGTGTTTTCTATGAGGATATTTTTTTCATCGATGTTCGCCATGCAACTTACTACGAAAAATAGGTTAGCTTGTTGAGTATCAAAAGATATCAGTGATCAAGTATTTTAAACAAAATAAGGATTGAGATTAAAACAATTCTATGGGATTTAGGAATGAATTCTGACACCAGAATAGCGTGCTATGCGGTTCACAAGAACAAATACAAGCAGAATCCTTACCTAGTTAATCATGGAAGTGAGTGTTGTTATTTTTGAAGGACTCGATTTTTCTAGCATCATATAAGGATATTCCATGATAACTCAATAAAAATATTACTAAACACTATTAAAAAATTATGAGATATTTGAATATAAAACTTTATTGAATATAAATGGTATTCGCAAATTTTGTAATGTTATCAAAAATATAAATAATGTTATTGTAACTATATGATTTGAATGAATTAATATCTAGATCATTTTTTATATTGACTTCTTCAAATAATTCGATCTCTTCTTCTTTTATCTTAAAAACTAGAAAACCAAATGGAATTTCTTGGAATTTATTTCCATAAGTTATTGTGAATGCCCCTTTATTAAGTTTTTGCATATTATTATTTATAGCAGGGATCTTGGTTCCGATACCATATAATGGATGTTCGGTTATTTTAATAGATTCGTCTATAAATCTTTCTAATTTAATCGATTTATATAGTTTCTTATTATTGAAAACAAAAAGTTTTGGTATTCCTTCAATGCTGATAATATGAAAATCTTCTTCCATAGTAATTATATTAGTATTGAGCATAATACCCCTAACCTTTGAAACATTTCGAATTTTATCAAATTCCAAGTCTTCACTAGTTAAACTCAGTTCATATAATTCATCATAGCCATCTAATTGGTATGCTTTTGCTACGGTAATTGATGAATTATTAAGAATTTTATCATTTGTAAGAACAATTTTTTGGGCAAGTATGATCGCACTTGAAGTTAGCGTCATATCTGTTGAGCTAAATTTTTCTATATTAAATTCTGATATTAAATCTCCTGTTAGGTTAAATATTAGGATTGAACCATCATTATCTTTTAGATATAATTTTTTATTTACTTCATCAAAAAAACTGGACTCTATTTTTCTTGATTCACCAGGACCATCCCCTTTTCTGAGAAAATTTGACAATGAATTAAATTCTTTGTCATAAATATGTACATGCTTATTTGATTCTTGCTCTATAACGATAAAATTTTCTTGATCATTATAAATACTTAAAACATGTTGAAAATTAATATCAAGCTCATTTGGTTGGGAGAAAACAAAGCTTTTGTTTAAAAGAAGAATAATAAATAAAGATAAATATTTCATGATTAGCTTAACTAAAAATTTGTATGAGTATAGTTAAGTATAGAAAACTTTAAAGATGATGTATTCTCAATTCTAGTCTTTTTTATACATTTCCAAAAAATAATCTTCCATTTTAGTCATTTCCTTTTTTTCTTCTTCGGTTTGGTCGTTATAGCCTAATAAATGGATGAAACCATGAATCATAACTCGTAAGAATTCATCTTTTATTGTTTGATTAAACTCTGAGGCTTGTTCACTTATTCGTTGCGCGCAACAATATATTGTTCCTTCAATGGCTGAATTATCTATTCCATCATCTAAACGGAATGTGATGATATCGGTAACATAATCGTGGTTTAAATATTCATTATTGATGCGAGTAATTTCTGTTTCATCTACATACACCAATTCGACAGATTCATATATGCCATTTTGTGTGTTTTGAATCTGAGTCAAAATAAAAATGGCATCGGATTCATTAATGGGAATCTCGATGCCACTTGTGTTAAAAATCTCAATTGGAGAGAAAGTATCCATACAGCTTATAAGCTGAGATCATCATCCATCGTTTCGGTTAGAGAAAGGGCTATGCCACACATCATTAAGTCTTCAGGTAATGCGGTGAAATCACCAGAGATTATTGACTCATCCACATTGGCGTAAATACTACATCCTGCTGCTTTATCTACTATAAGTCCTGAAGTTCTATCTCCCGATTTACCGAAAAAAGTAACTTGTTGAAGCATATCGCTCGCAATAAAAGCTGTGCAGTTCTGCAGTTGAAGAAAGGTGTTATGTGAATAAACTGAGACGAGGTTCATTTGTTTACCATTAGCTTCTAATCCTAGATGAATCTCTAATGCCAATTTTGCATTTTCTTCCTCATTGATGACTTCTATTCTGAAAACGTCATCACCTAGTGGTTTAGGTATGGCTCCAAGTACGGAGCCAATGCTTTCGATATTTTCTTTTGTAAACTGATGTATCATAATGCCAAATATACTGAAATTTAAAAAAATGACTAGTTAGTTAAACCGTATTTACGCATCTCATTTTCACTTTCTTCGAGCGTTGTTGATATTTTTGGAAATGGGGTGCCTTCAAATGAAGTGTTTACTAAGGTAGATATTTCTTGTGCATCTTCTTCATTATTGGATTTAAACAGTACAAATGTGGCTATGGATAAATATTGCCTTACCATCATCAACTGTTCTCCATAATCTTGACGAAGCTGATAGGTTGAATTGATTTTTCCCCTTAATTCTCTTTGGGTTGAAATTTTTCCTTGACGACGAGCATCTTCGAATGCAGTATTTAATTGCTCGAATTCTTCTTCTGCACGTAAAAAGGAAGCAAAATTCTTTTCAAAATCTCTAACAATTAATGGTTTAATGTTATTAATTACTCTGGATGCATCTTGTATTTTGTTTAATTCGATATAATTTACCGCAAATAATGCCTGTAAATTATAACTCTCTTCATCTTTTCTGAATGGAATTAATTCTTCCGATCTATTTAACCAATAAGCAGCGCTATCTGCTTCATTACGTTCCATATACGTTTCGGCTAGTTGCAAGAAATTATATCGATAATTACCAAGCATTCTTCTAATATTCTCATCTAGATATACATCGGGGTCATTCCATCCTCTAAAGCTCATTTTATTTAATCTTTTGGTATGAACTTTGGTGTCGATGTATCCTGTATATTCAGAATCCATTTTTTTAGGTACAATGCGATATGCTTTTCCTTCTGTTCTAAAGTAATCTTGAAGCCCCAACATACTTTGTGTGGAAACAGTGTTTGCAAAATAAATTGGTCTTAGCCAGTTGTTGGTTTGTAAAAGATTTAAGATCATTAAATCTTGAACTTGCATATAATAAACCCTATTTCCTTGGGCATCGTTACCATACAATCGACCTGTCACATTCCAAATCATTTCATCATCAAGTTCATCTATTGGAATCTCAAAATTCGTACCTGGTTTTAGAATTTGTATGGAAGTATCTGCTTTTACGCCAATGGCTTTCTTGTATTGATAATCCTCGGAGAGTGCTACCTTTAGCATGTCTTTGTCTACTGGAATAGTGATTTCTCGGGGTATCCAGCGATCTATTTTGGAGGTTAATAGTTCAATTTCTTCATCCGTATAGCTTATAGGAAGAGGGGCTGATTCGTGCGACCATTGTTTTTTCATTTGTCGTATGTA
>JAYPYN010000100.1:0-8310 GCA_038154605.1 Balneolaceae bacterium | reverse complement strand
TCGGTACCTGTTCTAAATTCAAGTCGTGCGGTACCTTTAAGAAGATTTCTTACTCGATTTTCATCATCTACACCTGGAAGTTCCACTACTATTCGGCTACTTCCTTGTTTCACAATTGATGGCTCACTTACACCAAAACGATCAACGCGGGTACGGATAATTTCAATAGCTCTATCGAGTGCTGCATCTCTTTGATTCTTTAGGTAGGTAATTATTTCATCATTGGTAGATCTTCGTGTGATTTCGTCTGCGTCACTTCTATAATATCTACTAAGGCGAGCATTAGGATCTTCAGCGACAAATGCCGTTAGCATTTCATCGATAAAATCAGAATCGTTTGTCTCTGCGTTTGCTATAGCTGACTTAACAACTTGTGTCAATGCATCGTCACGATTGTCTGCCGCAAGTTCAAGAATAAGTTGAGGTGTTCCAACTTCTAGAGTTACGTGCATTCCACCTTGGAGATCAAGCCCAAGTGATAAGATATTTTCGCGAATTTTGGAAAGTCGCTCTGCATGTTCGAGTTTGTAATCTATTACTTCCTCGTCTGTCATTTCTGACTTTTGTTTTTCTTCGAGATTCCAAATTACTGTAGCGGATAACTCGTATAAGAAATAACCGAGAAAGGCTACAATTAGGAATATTTTAAATCCGTTGCCTTGCATATGTGTTTAATTAAAATTTAAAATTTGTATTTATATAGATATGATGAGCATTAGCTCAACATTTGGTTAGTTAAAAATGATGTAGCTCCATCAAATAATGATCGATAGAGCAGTAACAATGTCTATGGGGCGTTTATCGCGATTCCACTTTTGAGAGGGGATAGAAAATAATCAGAATTTGTGGGGAACTCTGATTGATGTAAGGATATAAATTTTTTCTTAGAAGTAATTTTTCTAAGTGTATTTCCATCAAGATGATCGAACTTGCCGTCATTTAATAAAATAGTGTGAGATTTTGCTGTTTCAAAGAGTACAGCTTTGCTCATTCCTGCTTCAGTATGTTGAAACTGGTTCCACTGTGTGAGTAATAGACGGTATACTAATTCTTGGTTCGTTTCCTCATTCTCACTAACAGGTAATGTAAAATCATCGGCATGAGAAGCAACAACTTTCGATGCTTTTCGGATAACTTCATCTAAGCCAGACTTATCGTTAGAAAGAATGTTTAGCTTTTTATGCGCTTCACTGTCATCATTTTGTAGATGAGAACCTAACCAAGAAGTAAATGCTTCATGTGTTACTTTTTGGTCTGTTAGACTAGCAATATTAAGAGCTAACCCTGTTAGTAACAGAACCAAACTGTGAACACGAATACTATGTGAGCGAAATCTATGCATTAGCCTGTAAAGATAGCTAACTGTGCAATAAATTATCAATTAGGAATGTGAGGAAATTCTACCTAAGCGCTCAAACTCTTGATTTAAAAATCTGCCTGTATGTGATTCCTTGATCTTTGCAATATGCTTTGGCGTGCCTTCTGCAATAATTTCTCCCCCACCTTTCCCTCCTTCAGGACCTAAATCAATAATCCAATCTGAGGCTTTAATTAAATCCATATTATGTTCTATTACCATTACTGTATTCCCTTTATTAACAAGCTTTTGAATTACATCCACTAACATGCGTACATCTTGGAAGTGCAGTCCTGTGGTAGGTTCATCCATTACATAAAGGGTGTCACCAGTGCCAATTTTTGAAAGTTCGCGTGCAAGTTTAATGCGTTGTGCTTCCCCTCCAGAAAGGGTGGTGCTAGATTGTCCTAAAGTTAGGTATCCCAGACCCACTGAGTTTAAAGTTTTTAAAATTCTAGAAATAGTGGGTTGGGCATCGAAAAAATCGGCAGCTTCGCTAATAGGCATATTTAGTACTTCTGATATATTTTTGCCTTTATAGAAAATTTCTAAAGTTTCTCGATTGTATCTTTTTCCATTGCAAGTTTCGCAGGTTACATATACATCGGGCAAAAAATTCATCTCTATTTTACGAACTCCATCCCCTTGGCAGGTTTCGCACCGCCCACCTTTTACATTGAACGAAAATCTACCTTGATCATAACCTCTGATTTTGGCTTCAGGCATTTCTGCGAATAACCGACGGATATGATCAAAAACTTTAGTGTATGTTCCAGGGTTTGAGCGAGGGGTTCTACCAATAGGGCTTTGATCGATAGAAATAATCTTATCAATGTTGTTTAGTCCAGTCACCGAATCGAAGGGTAAAGGTACTCGTTTAGATTTGTAGAAATGATTGGAAAGGATGGGAACCAACGTTTGATTAATTAAAGAACTTTTACCGCTTCCGCTGACACCAGTTACTGATATAAAAGTACCAAGTGGAATCTTCAAATCTACATGCTTAAGATTGTGCCCTCGAGCATTTAAAATAGTGATGCTTTTTTTATTTCCTTTACGATAGATATCAGGAATTGGAATGGTTTCCTCATCCCTAAGAAAACGAGCTGTCATAGACTGTTTTGTAAGTTCTGTTGGTATGCCCGCAGAAACTATTTCTCCGCCATGTACACCAGCTCCCGGACCCAAATCTATTACAAAATCGGCATGTTCTATGGTTTCACGATCGTGTTCTACAACAATAACAGAATTGCCAAGATCGCGAAGAGTTTCCAGAGATTTAATCAGTTTTATGTTGTCTCTTTGATGTAGCCCAATGCTTGGTTCGTCTAAAATATAAAGTACGCCCACCAACTGAGTTCCAATTTGCGTAGCCAGCCGAATACGTTGTGCTTCCCCTCCACTCAGAGTTTGGGCCTCCCGATCAAGAGTCAAATAATCTAGACCAACATTCAAAAGAAAATCTAATCGATCACGAATTTCTTTCAAAACCTGGCTTCCAATTAATTGTTGCCGTTTTGTTAGTGTTAACCCATACAACGTATCACGAAGATCACGAATATCCATCTTTACTAAATCGTGGATGGTATATCCATCAATTTTATAGGAAAGAGCTTCTTTATTTAATCTTCCACCATTACATTTTGGGCAGGCAATTTTGCTCATAAAAGCTTTAGCCCTTTCCCTTTGTTTCGGAGATTTGCTGTTTTTGTATTGCTCAATGATGGTTCTTCGTAGCCCTTCGTAAGCATGTTGATAGGTGACCGAATTATCTTTAAAGTCGTAGCTGACAGCATATTTTTTGTTACCGCTTCCGTGCATTAAAATATCTTGTAACTCCTCTGGAAATTTACTGAAAGGAGTTTCAAAATCAATTGAAAAGCTATTTAATACGGCTTTTAATTGTTTAAAAGCGAATACATCTCGCGGAGGACCAAGAAATCGTATTGCGCCTTCGTATATGTTTTGTGATTCATTTGGGACTAATAATTCCCAGTTTACATCGTAAGTGCTACCCAATCCATCGCAATTATTGCAGGCGCCGTAAGGAGAGTTAAATGAAAAAAGATTTGGTGCTGGGTCTTCATAGGCAAGACCACTTTCTACGTCAAAAAGTTTTTGTGAAAAAAGTTTATCGTTTGTTGTACCATCCGCATTCTGCAAGCTAAGAATTACATTACCATCAGCCATTTCTAAAGCAAGCCTAATGCTATCTGCTATGCGTTTTTCACTCTTAGGCGATATAACAAATCGATCAACAACTACCTCAATATTGTGGGTTTTATATCTGTCCACCATTAACCCTTCGGTTAATTCGGTAAAAACGCCATCAATGCGTGCACTCACAAATCCTTGTTTAATCGTTTGCTCAAACAATTCTCTGTAATGGCCTTTTCGCCCTCGAACTACTGGAGCTAGACAGTAAGCTTTGGTTCCATGTTCCATTCCCATCACCGCAGCTACCACTTGATCGGCTGTTTGCTTTTCCATTTTTTTACCGCTGATGTAGGAATATGGAATGCCCACTCGAGCGAAGAGTAGGCGAAGAAAATCATAAATCTCAGTAACCGTACCCACGGTAGAACGAGGGTTTCTATTGGTGGTTTTCTGGTCGATGGAAATGACTGGAGAGAGTCCATCAATAAAATCAACCTCGGGACGTTCCATCATTCCCAAAAATTGACGCGCATATGCTGATAGCGATTCTATAAATCTACGCTGCCCTTCTGCATAAATAGTATCAAATGCTAATGACGATTTCCCCGATCCAGATAAACCTGTAAGTACTACTAATTGATCTCTTGGAATGTCTATATCAAAGTTTTTGAGATTATGCTCTCGTGCGCCTCTAACGATGATGTGATGCTGCAATGACTTTTTACTTTTAATATTTGGAAACTTAAAATGTACCAAACCTTGCAATCAAAGTCTTAATTCCAATGCTTAAAAAAATCAATTATACGAAATAAGAATTAGTAGGTAGATGGAGTTAATAATTGTATTAATTTCATACTTATAGATGAATTTATGAATCACAATTATGAGTTGTAAAGAGCAATCAAAACGGACTATATGGAATTTACATGGGGCTTTGAAGAAAGAGGTACATCATCTTTTACATCAAAAAAATGAATGAGTATTTTTTTTGATAGCTTATTCTAAAAACTACTAAGTTAGGTGTTCCTCAAAACTCATCATAATGCAAGATTTAATCAAAGACAATTGGACCCCCACAAGCTGGTTAGATAAACCAGTTAAACAACTACCAGACTATCCAGATAGGCAAGTACTTGACGAAAGTTTTGAGACGTTGAAAGGCTTGCCTCCATTAGTTACATCATGGGAGATTGAAAAGTTAAAAAATAAACTTGCCGACGTGTCTGCAGGTAAGGCATTTCTTTTGCAAGGCGGTGATTGCGCTGAAAGTTATAGCCTTACAAAATCTCCAAAAATTGTAAATATGGTGAAAGTGCTGTTACAAACTAGTTTCATTTTAATACATGAAATGGGTGTTCCTGTTGTAAGAGTTGGAAGAATTGCAGGACAATATGCTAAGCCAAGATCTCAAGATTTTGAGCAAATTAATGGACAAAATATCCATAATTATAGAGGAGATTTAATTAACCGGTTTGAAGCTAATGCTGACTCTAGAATGCCAGATCCAAAACGGTTTGTTGAGGGCTACCATAAGGCAGCACTTACCTTAAATTTTCTTAGAGCACTAGCTGATGAGGGATTTGCAGATTTACACCATCCAGAGCAATGGGAACTAAATTTTATGAAAAATAACGATTACTACCATGAATATGAGGTAATGGTAGAATCGATAAAAAAAGCAGTTCGCTATATGGATGCAATTGCACCAGAAAAAGCAACCACATTGCAAAAAGTAGATTTATACACTTCGCACGAAGCCTTGAATTTATATTATGAATCCGCACAAACTCGCCAAGTACCAAGAAAAAAGGGTTTTTACAATTTAAGTGGGCATATGGTGTGGTTAGGAAATCGTACAAGAGGATTGGATGAAGCACATGTAGAATATTTGAGAGGAATAGAAAATCCCATAGGAATAAAAATAGGTCCTCCATACACTATTGATGAGACATTGAGATTGATAGAGACCTTAAATCCAACACATGAAGCAGGTAAAATTGTACTTATTACAAGATTTGGTAAAGATAAGATTAACGACGAACTACCTACATTAATACAAAGTGTGCGGCGTGCAGGGCTTCCAGTAGTATGGAGTTCAGATCCAATGCATGGAAATACATTTTCAAGTTCAAATGATTATAAAACACGTAATTTCGATCATATACTCTCAGAAATTAAATCAGCATTTGCCATTCACCGAGCAGAAGGAAGTTACCTAGGAAGTATACACTTAGAATTGACAGGCGATAATGTAACAGAGTGTGTAGGTGGAGCTAATGGGCTAAATGAAGCGGACTTAGACATGAACTACGAAACATTCTGTGATCCAAGACTCAACTATGAGCAATCATTAGAAATGGCATTTCTTGTAGCCAAAGAATGGAAACAAAGCTATTTCTAATAATATTCTATAAATCTCTTCTAAAAATATAATGGGATCGATCCCTTTTGTTTAGATACTGACAAAAAGTAAACCTCCAACTGACGTCAAGGCAATTTTTAAATGCCAGCATCTCAGCATGTCAGAAACATCTCTGCAATAAAATCATTTTAATATTGTCGCGCTGGCAGAGCTTCTAATAGAGCTTCTATTGGTACATTCGTTGCATAATTGGGAGCAAAACTAAACTAAAATATAAATGAGAGGTTTTATTATGCCAATTATTAAATATACACGCCCAAGTAGAGATGTATTATCAAGATCATTCGATGATCTTTTTAATGAATTATTTACTAACACGCCTTCCATTAAAAACGATGGATTTATGCCCCGAGTAGATATATCTGAAACAGAAACACAATTCCATTTATCTGTAGAATTACCAGGGTTGAATAAAGGGGATATTGAGCTAAATCTTGACAGAGGTGTTTTAACGATCTCTGGAGAGAGAAAATTTGATAGTGAAGAAAAAAATAAAAACTATCATAGAGTAGAAACTCAATATGGGTCCTTCAATCGTACGTTTCATTTACCAGACTCTTTGGATGAAGAAAGTATTAAAGCTAACCTTGAAAACGGAATATTAGCAATCTCTATTCTTAAAACTGAGGATAAGACAAAAAAAAATATAGAAATCATGTAACATTAGATTATTTGGTTAAGTATAGCTGGCGTCGTGGATACGGCGGCAGCTTTTTTTAGTTAATACATGTAAATCGCATACAATTAACTAAGAACAAGACGTTCTTAATGGAATTACAAATCAAAAATACTTTATTGAAAATGAAATCAAACATAAAAAATATATTAGGTGTGGCAACAGCAATACTAGTCTTATTAGGACTCAATGCAGCCACCAATTTCTCAACTTTAAATCTCCCCTTTCTTGACACTGAAATTCGCCCAGCGGAAGAAAAAAAGTTGATTTCACTAAAAGATTTTAATGATGCAATAGTAGACATTGCTGAGAAAACTAATCCAGCAGTGGTAACAGTAAATACCGAGAAAACGCAGGAAGTACAATTAATGAATCCATTTTCTTTTTTTGGTGATCCAAGAGGTCAAATAGAACCAGAAACTCAAGAAAGAACTCAAAAAGGATTAGGATCAGGCGTTATTGTATCAGAAGATGGATTAATAATTACGAATAATCATGTTATTGCCGGGGCAGACAAAATAAAAATTCGGTTATATAATGGAGATGAAATAGAGGCAGAATTAATTGGTGCTGACCCTCAAACAGATATAGCTGTACTAAAAATTGATGCAAAAAATTTACCAGCAGTAACTTTGGGAAACAGTGACGAAGCCAAGGTTGGTTCATTTGTTTTAGCCATTGGAAGTCCACTTAGTGAAACTCTTGCCCATACCGTTTCTTTCGGGATAGTTAGTGCAAGAGGTCGCTCTCTTAATAGTCTAACTACATATGGGGATTATATTCAAACAGACGCTGCAATAAACCCCGGTAATTCTGGTGGCGCTTTAATTGATATGGATGGAAAATTGATTGGAATAAATTCTGCCATTGCATCTAGGTCAGGAGGAAATGATGGAATAGGATTTGCTATTCCAATAAATCTAGCGAAAAGAATTATGGACGATTTGATTGATGATGGAGAAGTATCGCGCGGTTATTTGGGTATTTATCCTTCAGAAGTTGATCAAGTTATGGCCAAAGCTCTAGGGTTGAATGATGTAAGAGGTATTCTAGTCGTTGAGGTTGAAAAAGATACTCCAGCAGAAAAATATGGTTTGAAAGACAAAGACATAATTGTATCCATTAATGGTAAAAAACTTGGTGATACAAGTTCGGAAAGCTTTAGAACAAAAATTGCTGCGTTTAAACCCGGCGATACACTGTTGCTAGGTGTAATAAGAGATGAAAAAGAAATGGAGATATCTATAGTGCTAGGTACGCTACCGAATATTAATAAGGTTATTAAAGATACTCCAAGTAAAAGCCTAGATGAAGAACTCGGATTTAGTGTTACAGAATTAACAAATAATATTCGAAGGCAAATGGATTTAGGAAACGATATACAAGGTATACTTGTTAAAAATGTGCGACAAAGCAGTAAAGCTTATGAAAGAGGTTTAAGGAATGGAGATGTTATTACTGCTGTTGGTAGAACAAATGTTGGAAATACTGAGGAATTTTATGAAGTAATACAAAAGAATTTAGATTCGAATCGTAAAGCTATACTGCTGACTGTAGAACGTCAAAATTTTAAGCTATTTATAGCTTTTGAATTAAATTAATTATTGTACCCCGAAAAAGCCAAAGCCAAAAATCTGAAAAGTTTTTGGCTTTTTTTATATTAGTACAAAATCTTTTTTTCTAAAAAAAGGTCTTAAA
>JAYPYN010000099.1:0-8371 GCA_038154605.1 Balneolaceae bacterium | reverse complement strand
ACCGATTTAAAACAGAACATAGAATAGAACTATGAAGGAAATATGAATTTTTGGGTCAACTCTTAAAAGAGATCTGTACGTTAGGTTTTGCTTCAGCTGCTCTTAACGCTAATTGTTGCTGCATATTAGATGTGACTGTAAAGAAAGCATGAGATGCTTCGGATTGATCATCTGCTAAGACAATAGGCTTCCCGTTATCTCCAGCTTCACGGATGGGTTGGTCTATTGGGATTTCCCCAAGAACAGGTACAGCAAGTTCTTCTGCTAATTTAGACGCTCCACCTTGTCCAAAAATATGATATTTCTTGTCCGGCATGTCAGGAGGAGTAAAATAGGCCATGTTTTCAATAACACCCAAAACAGGTACTTTTACTTTTTGGAACATAGCTACCCCCTTTCTTACGTCATCAAGTGCAACCGTTTGGGGCGTAGAAACTATCACAGCGCCACTTAATGGAATGGTTTGAACAATGGTAAGTTGTATATCGCCTGTTCCTGGAGGTAGATCTAGCACCATATAATCTAATTCTCCCCATTCTACATCTTTCATAAATTGCTGAATAGCACTTGTTGCCATAGGTCCACGCCACACCATGGCTTGATTTACATCCACCAAAAAACCCATTGAAACCATTTTTATTCCGTATTTTTCTAATGGAATTAATTTCTTTTGGGTGGTGATGTTGGGGCGATCAAACAAGTCGAACATGGTTGGAATGCTTGGTCCGTAAATATCTGTATCCATTAAACCCACAGAGGCACCATTTCTAGCCAATGCAGCAGCAATGTTCACTGCCACGGTTGACTTCCCTACACCTCCTTTTCCTGATGCTACTGCGATAATATTTTTTACTCCAGAAAGGGGTTGAACAGGGGGTGGAGCTGTTTTTTGGGTCGCTGCTTTTTTCGAAACATTAATTTCTACTTGGATGTCTACTACGGCATCTCGATCAATGAATTTGTGAATTGCGCCTTCACAGCGTTGTTTTAATTCACTAGCAAGGTTTTCATTGCGCTCAGCCATTTCTAAAGTAAAAGAAACATACTTATCCTGAACAATTAGATCCTGTATCATGTCTAGAGAAACTAAATCTTGTTTCAATTGGGGATGTAATACGTGGGCTAAAGCCGTTTTTACTTGCTCTTTATTAATGGGCATTTGATGGTTTTATTTAAAGTCACCTAAAGAATGTAAATTATGAACATTCCCTGTTCTTTGCATTTTTTTATAGCATCCTATTTTCTAATGATTTTTTGTAGATGCTTGATGAACATAGACCAAAATAATTACTGGTAATATATAAATGTGTTCTTCTTATTTTCTACAATAAAGAGTGGGGTTCTTTATCTGGCTCCGCGTAAGAAAATCGATTTAAGAGACGTGGTAATGCGTAGCCATCTAGTCCAGTAGAGGTTACTGTATTTGCTTTTTCCAAATTTATAAACCCATCCGCATTCACAATATCCTCTGGAAGATGAATATGCTCTATCCTTCCAATAATTAGCCGACATTTATTTTCTTTTAAAAAATATTCATTTTCAAATCTACATCCAATCTTTATAATACTTTGGGCAACAAAAGGAGCTGGAAAATTCATTATATATTCGTCACTTAAATCCGTTTCATTAAACTCGGAAACACCTTCATCATATTTAGCTGATGTTTGATGGGCTTGTTTAATCATAGAAACGTTCACATGATTAACAGTAAAAACCCCCGTTTCTTTTATATTTTCGTATGTGTTTCTAGTTACAGTATGGGGGCGAAGAATAAAACCCAATAATGGAGGATTACTTCCTAAATGTGTTATAGAACTAAAAATAGCAAGATTTGGACTTCCATCTTTACAAACGGTACCAATTAAATTCGACGATTTAAATCCTGTAATACAATTTATAAAATGAGCTCTTGCTCGGGAAGGCATGTTATTTATTTCGCTAGATGAGTAATATTTCATAAGTTTGAATTTGAATGATTAAACCGAATTTAAGCAGTATTAATTCTTTCCTTTGTGCAAAATTCACTAACTTTGGTATGCACAAAATCACATAGCTTAATCAGGTACATGCTTAAAAGAACACCGTTCTTCGCCACTCATAATAAAATGGGGGGTAAAATTGTAGAATTCGCTGGATTCGAAATGCCGGTACAATACAAAGGAATCAAAATTGAACATACTGCTGTCCGTGAGGCGGTTGGTGTTTTCGATGTATCCCATATGGGAGAATTTTTCATAAGTGGAAACAAAGCATTAGATCTTATTCAAAAAGTGAGCGTTAATGATGCATCAAAATTATATCCTGGCAAGGCACAATATTCGTGCATGTGTTATGAGGATGGAGGTATCGTTGATGACCTAATCATCTACATGTTGGCCGAAAATGAATATATGTTGGTAGTAAATGGAGCTAACGTTGAAAAAGATTTTAAGTGGATTGCTTCTCAAAATACCATGGAAGCAGAGTTAGTGGATAAATCCAACGATTATGCTTTATTGGCGGTACAAGGGCCAAAAGCAAAAGCAGTGCTGCAAAAATTGACGGATACTGACCTTGATAGCATCGGTTTTTATTCTTTTAAAAACGGCGAACTCGCTGGAGTTCCTATGATTATATCCGCTACCGGATACACGGGTGAAGCTGGTTTTGAATTGTATTTTAAGCACAAAGAGTATGATGTAGAAGAAATTTGGTATGCGATTTTTGAAGCCGGTGATGAATATGGTATTGAACCATGTGGACTAGGAGCAAGAGATACTTTACGTCTTGAAATGGGTTTTGCGCTATATGGCAACGATATCACCAAAGATACACATCCTCTTGAATCGCGTTTAGGCTGGATTACAAAATTTGATAACGTTGATTTTGTAGCTAAGAACATTCTACAAGAAAAAAAAGAAGCAGGCCTTTCGCGTAAAATGGTCGGTTTTATTATGGAAGATGAAAGATCCATTCCTAGAAATGGATATATTATTTCCGATGCCGACGGTAATGAAATTGGTTTTGTAACTAGTGGAACAATGTCCATCACTTTAGGTAGAGGAATTGGTATGGGTTTTGTTTATACTAATTTTGCAAACGTTGATTCAAAAATATATATAAATATTCGAAAGAAGGTTGCGCCAGCAAAAGTCGTAAAACCACCGTTTATTAATAAATAAAGAGAGCATGAAAGAAACGAATTATATAGATGTTTTTTTTTCGGTACAAGCATTTCAAGAAGAAGACTTGAGAGGAAAAACAGCGGTTATTATCGATGTGTTACGTGCAACATCATCAATGACTACGGCAATATCGAATGGAGCTAAGAAAATAATCCCCGTTGAAGATATGAGCGATGCGGTAAAAATTGCCCACACTATGGATGCTAATGATTATTTACTCTGTGGAGAAAAAAATGGAGTAAAAATCGAAGGCTATCACTTAGGTAATTCCCCTCTTGAGTACACCAAAGAAACCATCCAAAATAAAACCCTTATTTTTAATACAACCAATGGCACTAAAGCAATAAAAAAGGCTCATCTTGCAAACGCCATTTATATCGGTTCTTTTTTAAATCACCAAAGTATCTTAAATGCACTTTCGCACCATGACGACGAGATTGTTCTTATATGTTCGGGTTGGCGCGGTCGTTTGGCACTCGAAGACACCCTCTTTGCAGGATCATTACTCTACCATCTTTTTAATGAACAATTACCCATTAAAGCCAAAGACGGAGCCAAAGTAGCATTTGGGTTATATGAAAAATTTAAAGATACTATTGAGGAAACTATAAGTGGAAGCGATCATGCACATCGTTTAAGTAAATTAGTACCCAAAAACGATATCACTTTTTGCTGCCAGTTAAACCAATTTGATGTGTTACCGGGTATGCGCGACGGACTTATAACTAATTTAAATGGCTAAAAAAAAACTAAATACGGTTCATTCATCTAGCCCATTACAATCGGGACGGAAATTAGAAATTATAGGCATCATTACAATTGCTATTGCCTTTCTTTTGGGTTTAAGTATCGTTTCATATACCTCGGAGGACTATCGATTTGCACAAAACCAAGAATTTTTAGAATTATTGAACCCAGACACTTCTTCTCAATTGGTGCAAAATTGGCTAGGACCTGTTGGTGCTTATATCTCTCACTTTCTGGTAAACAAATTATTTGGTTATGTAAGTATTCTATTTGCTTTTATTGTAGCATACAATGGTTGGCATATCTTTCGAAGAAGGTCATTTAAAGAAAACTCTTGGTTGAATTTACTTTCTATATGGTCTATGGTGTTACTTTCAACTTTCTTTGGATGGATCATAACAAATACCGAAGGTATAAATGATACCTTGTGGGCGGGGACAGCTGGCATTTCTATAGCCACAATCTTACAAAATATTACAGGAATTGGATCCATCTTTATTTTAATAGTCTTACTCTTTGTAACAGCTCTATTACTTTGGGATCGTGACATTCAAAAAACAATAGATAGTATAAAAATACGACTGGATTTGATGAATGAGGGCATGAAAGAAGCTCGGCGTAGTCGCAAAAACCATAAGGCAATAAAAGCAAAAGAGCGTGAGGAAAGAGTTGCCAAACGTAAAGAAGATATAAATCAAAGGAGGGAAGAAAAAGCGCAAAAAAAGACAGAGAAAGCAGTAGAATCCGAAAAAATCGATAATCAATCTGGATCTAAAATCGATGAAATTGTTGAAAAATCTGAGGAAGAAGATAGAAAGCGGATTGAAGAAGAAAAAGCAGCTATTGAAACTCTAGATATCCGACCTAGAGCTATTGTAGAAAAACCAGAGGAAGAAGAGAAAAAAGAAGATTTAGAAGTAGCTATTTACAAAGGGGCAGAAGAAGAACAAGCTGGTGAAAAAGAACTTGATAAATTAAATAGAGAACAGGCCAAAGAAGTACCAGTAATAAAATACAAGTTCCCTACGGTTGATCTCTTAACTAAGCCGCCTAACGAAGGTAATGAGGTAGATCTAAACGAGATCAAAGAAAACAAACGTATTATCTTAGACAAATTATCTCGCCATAAAATAGAAATTGTTGGCATTAATGCAATTGTTGGTCCAACCGTAACTCTTTATGAGCTAGAACCAGCACCCGATGTTAAAATAAGCAAGATAGAAAGCTACTCGAACGATTTAAAAATGGCGACCGCCTCCAAAGGGTTACGGATGCTAGCTCCCATTCCAGGAAAGTCGGCGGTGGGAATTGAAGTGCCAAATAATACACGCGAAACCGTATACATCAAACAAGTAATCAACACTAAGAAGTTTGTTGAAACAACCATGACCTTGCCTGTTGCGTTTGGTAAAACCATCGAGAACGAAGTATTTATGATGGATTTAACCAAAATGCCACATTTATTGGTAGCAGGAGCCACCGGTTCAGGTAAATCGGTGGGCATAAATACCATTATCACCTGCTTACTTTACAAATGCCATCCCGATAATTTAAAATTTGTGATGGTTGACCCGAAGAAAATTGAACTCTCTTTATATCGTAATATCCAGAATCATTTTCTGGCTATGCTCCCCAATGCAGACGAACCCATTATAACCGATACATCCAAAGCCTTAGAAACTTTAAATAGTGTCTGTAAAGAGATGGATGATCGTTACGATCTACTGAAAATGGCGCTTGTAAGAGATATTAAATCCTACAATCAAAAATATAAACAGGGCGAACTGGAAGAGGAATTAGGGCATAAGCACCTGCCATATATTGTGGTTATAATTGACGAACTCGCTGATTTAATGATGACGGCAGGTAAGCAAATTGAAGAACCAATTGCACGTATTGCTCAGCTAGCACGTGCGGTTGGCATCCATATGGTGGTTGCCACACAGCGACCATCCGTAAATGTGATAACAGGTACCATTAAAGCAAATTTCCCAGCTCGAATTGCTTATCAGGTAGCCTCAAAAGTTGATTCAAGAACCATCTTAGATCAAGGTGGTGCCGATCAATTAGTTGGAATGGGCGATATGCTTTTTACTAAAGGAGCAGGATTAACTCGCCTACAGAATGCATTTGTATCAACCGAGGAGGTAGAAAAAATAAACGCCTTTATCGGAGAACAAGCAGGCTATCAACAACCTTTTTATTTACCAGTAATAGTAGAAGACAATGCAGGCATTCCAGATCCGTTAGAAGATATAGACGATATGTTTGAAAGTGCCGCCAAAGTGGTGATTTTACATCAACAAGGTTCGGTATCATTATTACAACGAAAACTAAAAATAGGCTACAATCGCGCTGGAAGAATTATTGATCAATTATTTAATGCAGGTATCGTTGGTCCGTATCAAGGTAGTACAGCTCGCGATGTGCTGGTTCAAGACGAAGATGAATTACAAGAAATTTTAGATGGAATTAAAAATCAGAATTAAACCCCTCCTTTTTTTATTTATAGCATCCATCCCATCGAGTTCAGTGTATGCTCAACCCACACTAGAGAAACTACGTCAACAATTCGACAACAATCATATTTTTTTCACTGCATTCAATCATACTTATTTGGATTCTTATACCAAAGAAAGCACACATTCTAGCGGACAATTCTGGCTAAATACCCACAGTTATAAACTCACTGGAGAACATCAAACCATAGTGGTAGATGGGGAAAATTCTTATGTGTATGATGCACTTAGAAACAGGGTTATAATCAGCGAATATGATGCCGATGAAGACGATTTCGGCGTGCTATCAAGGCTATTACGCGAAGAAGATGAGGAATACACAGCTACCGAGGAACAACTAAAAAATGGTAATACACTCATTACCCTTACAACCACTGACGACTTCGCTACATATACAAGCATAGAAATTGAAGTGGATGGCACCAATCAACCTATAACTATCATAGCCTACGACATCGCAGACAATATCATTACAACTACTTTCAACCAAAGAACTTTTAGCATGGCTGATGATACTATTTTCGAGTTCAACTATCCTAAAGATGCAGAAATTATTGATATGCGTTACTAGATTATGAATAAATATGTAAAAGTTATCCTTAGTTTAGGGATTGGCATATTATTTCTTTGGTATGCATTTAAAGAAATTGAATTTTCTGAGATACTAGAAGCTTCAAAAGGTGCTACCTGGGGATGGTTCCTCCCTTTTTCTTTATTAACACTGTTTTCTCATTTCATTCGAGCAGAACGCTGGCGAATGCTCTTCGATGATAAAAGCAAATTGCCACACCGCTCCACACTCTTTACCGGGGTGATGTTCGGTTATCTTACCAACATACCTTTTCCAAGACTTGGAGAGGTTTCTCGGCCCGTTTATGTAGCCCAACAAATTGGAGAAAGCAATTCCAAACTTATTGGCACGGTGGTTTTAGAGCGAGTGGTAGATTTGTTAAGTATGTTAGTAATTATGGGCTTAGTAGGTTTTTTTCTTATTTCTGATGCCGATTTACTCTCTAATTTATTTGGGGTTGATCTTACCGATCCCCACATTTACAAAGGATGGTTAATAAACATCGCACTGTATGTAGGATCTCTAGCATTAGTAGGAATTCTTGTTTTTTATTTGTTGAATAGATGGAGTAGTTCACAAAGTAAAACGGGAAGATTTCTAATGCGATTGAATGAAGGAGTTAGAAATTTCGGCTCTGGAGTTTCTGCGATCCGCACTCTTAATAATTGGCCGCTATTTATATGTTATACCACTCTTATTTGGCTGTGTTATATGGGGATGACATACCTGCCTTTTTATATGTTTGATATGACAACTACTTTTGACCTAACATTTACCGATGCCATTGTTCTAACGGTAGTGTCGGCGGTGGGGCTTTCAATTCCAACTCCTGGAGGAGTGGGTAGTTATCATATTTTTATCAAACTAGCTCTCTTTTATTTTTATGCTGTACCCGAAGTCATAGGCTTGGCATACGCTACCATTGCCCATGCTTCTACCATTGTGGTGGTGGTAATTTGTGCCCCTCTACTACTTGTGATGGAAAAAAGATGGGCATTAAAGCGGGAAGCAAAAAAATCGCTACTAGATAATAGCTCTTTGAATTTGTTATTTTAAACAGTTTTTAGCAATCGACCATTCGTTCACAAACTCTAGCAGTACCAGATCTTCGAACTCTTAAATCCAAACATTGGCCATTTCCTGGTTTTCCAAGATCATCAGCTGCTTCCTCAAGCGTTTCCTTCACGCAGCTTTCTGTAAAGCAAGTTCCATAGGATTTCCAACCATCACCTTCCTTTCCTCCACATTTTTCATCATCAGTTGGATCGCTATTAATTGGTACTTCTTCTTCGAATGAAATAATGGTAACCTCATCTTCAGAAATAATAAGTTCCACACCGTCATAGAAACCAACTTCATCACTGCTAGTT
>JAYPYN010000098.1:5694-8405 GCA_038154605.1 Balneolaceae bacterium | reverse complement strand
CGACTTCTCTTCGTTGGTGAAATGTATTCGAAAGCCACTATTATTGAAGAACATATTGGCCTTGCCGATAACCTCTATTTGAATGTCCCCGTTACTGAATTTAGATTATTTTCGGGTGCTCATGTTCATCATGCTAGAATTCAAAGAGATTCAAAACAAGCAGTTCATATTTCTAGACCTATCGCCATGTTAGATAGAAATGCCGAATATCATTCCTATACTATTTGTTTAGGCGCTAAATTATTCAGAAATGATCCGCGTGTAATCCAAAATGCGGCTGAAGTTGACTTTACAGTAGATGGCCTTGTGTTAATTGATGGAGATCAAATTGCCGATACCCATTCAATAATGGATCATAGATTCGCACATGGTAACAGCCATCAGCTACATAAAGTTGTTGTGAACGATAATGCACATTCTATTTTTAATGGAAAGATATTCGTAGCCCAAGATGCACAAAAAATCGACTCATTTCAGGAAAATAGAAATTTGCTACTTTCTGAAAATGGAAAGGTTCACACTAAACCACAGTTAGAGATTTTCGCAGATGACGTTCGTTGTTCACATGGTGCAACTATTGGCCACCTCGACGACAATGAAGTTTTTTATTTGCATTCTCGTGGTTTGACTGAACAAAAAGCGAGGGAACTTCTTGTATATGCTTTTGCACTAGAAAGTGTTGAAAGTATGGAAGTTGAATCAGTTGAAAAACTGCTTTTAAATGAAGTGATTAAATACACAACAAGAGATTAATAGTTGCAACAGTCTATCAAAAATATAGAATCAACAACCATCGATTGGGATGCAATAAGAGCTGAATTTCCTGTTCTAAAGCAGGAAGTGAATGGTAAACCCTTGGTATATTTAGATAATGGCGCATCAAGCCAAATGCCAAAATCTGTAATTGATCGACTAAATAAGTACCATAGTTTTGAACATGCCAATGTGCATCGTGGCATACATACATTAAGCCAGAAAGCAACCGATCAATATGAAGCTACTCGCGAGCTAGTACGTGAATTTTTAAATGCTGAATCTCTCGAAGAAATAATTTTTACAACGGGTACCACTGATTCAATAAATCTTGTTGCACAGAGTTATGGCGCAGCCTTTTTGAAAGAAGGTGACGAAATATTAGTCTCTCATATGGAACATCACGCAAATATTGTTCCATGGCAAATGGTTGCTCATCAAACAGGTGCTATCCTGAAAGTGATACCAATAGATGAAAATGGTGAGTTGATTATGGATAGATTCTATGAGTTGCTTTCTGATCGAACCAAAATGGTAGCAATTATTCATGTTTCTAATGTACTTGGAACCATTAATCCGGTTGAAGAAATAATAAAATCTTCTCACAAGAAAGGGGCTGTTGTGTTGGTAGATGGAGCTCAATCTGCACCTCATCGATCTGTAGATATGCAATCTTTAGACGCAGACTTTTATACATTCTCGGCACATAAAATGTGTGGTCCCACAGGATTTGGCATACTTTACGGTAAGAGAGAATTGCTTAATAAGATGCCACCTTATCGTGGTGGTGGGGACATGATTGATAAAGTGACGTTTGAGAAAACAACTTACAATGATTTACCACACAAATTTGAGGCTGGAACACCTCCTATAGCGGCAGGTATAGGATTAGGTGCTGCAATACAGTTCTTAAATGACATTGGAATGGATCAAATAGCTGCTCGAGAAAATGAACTTCTAGAATATGCTACATCTGAATTAAACAAAATTGAAGGTGTTCAAATTATAGGTCGAGCAACCAATAAAGCAAGTGTAATTTCTTTTCTGCTAGATGGTATTCACCCCACAGATGCAGGAACCATTATGGATAAAGAAGGAATTGCAGTACGAACTGGACATCATTGTGCACAACCCATTATGGATTATTATACTATTCCAGGCACATTACGAGCATCCATTTCATTTTACAATAATGAAGACGATATTAATAGATTAGTAGAAGTAATTAAATATACCCAGGAATTTTTCGCATAAACGGATACATCATGGCAAAAATTAAAGAAATAGAACGTACTCCAAACCCAGACGCAATGCGCTTTGTCCTTGCTGAACCACTTACGAACGGAGTTACTCGATCGTATGAAAATAGTGTCGATGCAGAACAAGATAAGCTTGCAAAGGCTCTTTTTGAGATCGAACACGTAATTAATGTATACTATGTAGATAAATATATAACTGTTACCCAGGATGGTAAAGCCGTTTGGTCTGAATTACTACGAAAATTAGCTCCACCAATACGTGAAGCAAGCCCACAATTAGATTTAGAAGCTGATAGTGACGTTCATGTAAGCGAGGAAGCAGCTAATTCAGATGATCCTAGACTAAAAGAAATCAATCAGATGCTAGATGAACAGGTTCGTCCTTATTTGCTGGCTGATGGTGGGGGACTTAAAGTTTTAGGACTTGACGATAATCGACTTAAGGTACACTATCAAGGAGCTTGTGGTACTTGCCCAACAGCAACTACTGGAACCTTGTATGCCATTGAAAGTATGGTGAAAAGAATTGATCCCGAAATTCAAGTAATTTCAGTTTAAGGTAAAAAATTATGAGCGAGATTAGCATTAGTGAACGAGCTCAAAAGCGGATTCATGAAATCCGAGCAGAGCGAAATATCCCTCTTACTTCTTTTCTTAAAATTGGTGCAAATGGCATAAACTCAGTTCTATGCAACCTTT
>JAYPYN010000098.1:5327-5684 GCA_038154605.1 Balneolaceae bacterium | reverse complement strand
GGTGTGGTATCAGGAGGGTGCTCTGGACTTACCTACAACTTAGATTTTACATCTGATGCACAGCCCACAGAGCAAGATCAAATTTTTGAATTTGATCATTTAAAGTTACTTGTGGATATGCGAAGTTATCTCTATTTAGCTGGCACAGAACTTGATTATACGGATGGATTTGAAGGACAGGGATTTCATTTTCACAATCCTAATGCAAGTAGAACGTGTTCATGCGGTGAAAGCTTTTCAGTTTAATATCCAAACTGCTTGCTTATTTACTTCCAAAAATATGTACCTCATCATTGAATTGAAATGAGTAAACAACCTATTATTAATAAAGTTAAATCTAATACAAAGCTGATTACA
>JAYPYN010000098.1:3395-5317 GCA_038154605.1 Balneolaceae bacterium | reverse complement strand
GGATATTAAAGAATTTCTTCACATGGGATTATTGCTCAAAGAGGCAGATTTTCGCTCGCACCTCACTAATTTCAAATGGTCCAAATATACGGGTAAATATGTATCGATATTCTGTTCTTCTAACGCGATTATCGCCCCATGGGCATGGATGTTAATTACTACACATGCGTCTGAATTTGCTAAAGAAGTGTTTCATTTAAATAAACCTGAGATAGTTTATGAATTATTTAGGCGCTCCATGGACAACCATGATTGGAGTCAATATCAGGACAAGTTCGTTTTACTTAAAGGATGTGGTGATATTCATGTTCCTGATTCGGTTTATGCACTGGCTACCAACAAATTAATGGAAACAGCTAAAAAAATAATGTATGGCGAAGCATGTAGTTTTGTACCTGTTTGGAAAAGATAATTATGTTTACTTACTGTACATTATGGGAGTAAAATACTTTTTCAATACTATGTCATGAAAATATTACTTACTGGATCAACACGAGGAATTGGTAAAGCAATTACAGAATTATTATTAGAAAAAAATATCCAAGTTATAGGTACCTCAAAGAAGACTAATTTTGAAACTAAAGATGCAAATTATTCTCACCATTTTTGTGATTTAAGTGATTCGAAAGAAGTATTACTTTTAAAATCAATATTTGAACATCAAGATCCCCCGCAAGTTCTAGTTAATAATGCAGGGATGTTCAAAGATGCCGATTTTAGTATTTCAGATAGAGAGTGGCTAGAAACATGGGATTTAACCCAACAAGTAAACCTAAGAGCGGCCGCTTTACTATGTAAATGGGCTGTAAATAGCTGGCTAGATAAGGGTATTAGAGGAAGAATTATTAATATATCAAGCCGTGCGGGAATGCGTGGCGATACTCAACAGTATGCCGCTTATGCAGCAAGTAAAGCTGGGATGATTGGCTTAACAAAAAGTATTGCCCGAAGTTTTGGAAAACAAGGTATTACAGCATACTCTATTGCTCCTGGTTTTGTTGAAACAGATATGGCTATGGAATCAATAGAGGTATATGGAAAAGAATATCTTACTCAAGGATTGGCTTTAAATGATATTGTTCCACCTAAAGAAATTGCACATTTAGTACTCCTACTGGCTCAAGGTAAACTCACTCATTCAACGGGTCAAACTTTTCATGTTAACTCAGGATCATACCTAATTTAATAGTTCATTGGAACTACACATAACACATATTTTTTTTTAATCAAAATAAGTATATGGATTTTGATAAAGGATATAGAGAACTTCTGCTATGTCAGATATCTCGAATCGAAAAAAAGACCATGTAGATTTAACGGTCACCAATAAAACTCAATATCGAACCAAAACTGGGTTTGAGACCTATTATTTTCAGCACAATGCGTTACCAGAATTAGATTTTGATGATATTTCTACCGAAAGTTCACTATTAGGATATACCTTTTCATTTCCTTTATTTATTTCATCCATGACTGGAGGTTACGCCGATGCTGGTCCCGTAAATAAAATTATTGCTGAATTTTGTGAAACCAACAATCTGCCGTTTGGTGTTGGAAGCCAACGAGCAATGATGGTAGATGAATCTCAAATTAGCTCGTTTTCGGTTGCAAGAAAAACTGCCCCTAATTCGTTCATTGCTGGAAATATTGGCGGTGTACAGTTAATAGAGAATTGGAATATTGATAAGACAAAGAAACTCATCGATACAATTGAGGCAAATGCATTAATTGTTCATTTAAACCCTTTGCAAGAGTTAATGCAGCCAGAAGGCGATCGTAAATTCAAAGGTGTTTTATTGGGAATTGAAGAATTAGTTAAAAATGCTAGTGTTCCCATTATAGTTAAAGAAACTGGTGGAGGAATTTCTGGTAATGTGGCCAAAAGATTATTAGATGGGGGAGTACATGTAATTGATGTAGCT
>JAYPYN010000098.1:0-3383 GCA_038154605.1 Balneolaceae bacterium | reverse complement strand
ATCAACCTCAACACCTTTTTGATGAATGGGGCTTACCAACAGTTGAATGTTTACATCAAATTTCATCAATTCAGTGGGAGAGGGGCTTTGAAATAATTTCATCTGGGGGAATACGAACTGCTTCTGATATTGCAAAATCGATGTGTTTAGGTGCCACCTTTACTGCCACTGCTCAACCTATAATAAAAGCCATAAAAGAAACTGGTATAGAAGGTCTCAATTTGTACTATACCCGCCTAAAAAAGGACTTTAAGACCTTACTTTTATTACTTGGATGTGCTTCTCCAAACGAATTAACTCGCGGGCATTTACTCGAAAAAAGATGATCATAGCACTTCAATTATTATGTATCTTTATAGGAAAAAATAATTCAATTGGATATCAAAGAACTTAGAGACGAATTACTTTTACGTATTGAAAATAAGATTGGAGATTTAGAACTCCCTAACGAGCCGACTACCCTATACGAACCATACAAATATGCATTATCTGTTGGGGGAAAAAGAATTCGTCCCCTAATAACATTATTGGCTTGTGGAATGAATAATGGAACTATTGATGATGCTATACCAGCAGCCTTAGCCATTGAAATTCTACATAATTTCACTCTAGTACATGATGATATTATGGATTCTGCTGAAACAAGGAGGGGCAAACCAAGTGTGTTTAAAAAATGGAATGAACATGTAGCCATTCTTAGTGGGGATTTGATGTTTGCGGATGCATTTAGGTACCTAAATTTTTATGGACAAAAATCTATTTTTACAAAAGAAGATTATTTATCCATGAATGCCAGTTTTAGTGATGCAGTAATAAGTGTATGTGAAGGACAAGCTTTAGATATGGAATTTGTTGATAGAAAATCTGTCTCTATCGATGAGTACTTAAAAATGATAACTGGAAAAACGGGTGCTTTAATTGCAGCTTCACTCAAAATGGGAGGTATTGCTGCAAAAGCATCTGAAGAACAACAACAGGTTTTACATAAATTAGGTTTGGAAATGGGTATAGCTTTTCAAATTCAAGATGATTTATTAGATGCGATAGCAAATCCAGACAAATTTGGAAAAAAACCTGGTGGAGATATTATTGAGGGTAAGAAAACATATCTTACCATTCTTGCGTTAGAACGTGCAAACGAAACTCAATCAAAAATAATTAATACTATTTTAGAATCTCCAAAAACTTCCGAATTTGAAGTTAATAAAGTACTTAAGATTTTCTATGATTTATACGTCATTCAAGATGTAGAGGAATTAATTCAAAAACATTATTTAACATGTAATGCTTACATTGAAAAATTTAAACCTTCAGTGTATAGGAAAGAGCTAAAAAATCTACTTATCTTTCTACAAAATCGAGACCATTAAAAAAGTTTATCAGACATTATGCGTTCAACAATTTTTGCACTTTTATCAGTTTTAGTATTAGTTAGTGCATGCAGAAATAAAGATTTAATTCGCCCTGGCGACCCACTAAATGTAATTTATGATAAATCTTTAGCGTATTTTGAAAAAGAGAAATTTAGTGAAGCTGCATATGGCTTTGAGATGGTTACTCGTTTGGGGCGAGGCACAAATTACTCAAAAGATGCTCAATTCAATCTAGCAGAAAGTTATTTTAATGATAAACAGTACATTCTAGCTATATCAGAATACGAACGATTTATAAGTTATTATCCTCAAGACGAGTTGCGTGAACCGATTGAATATAAATTAGCGGTTTGCTACTATAAGCAAAGTCCAAGATATCGTTTAGATCAAACATCAACCAAAAGAGCTATTCAATTATTTCAATTATTCAATACTAAATATCCAGATAGTGAATATGTGATTGAATCTGCTGCCCGTATAGACGAACTAAGAAATAAATTAGCTAGAAAGATTTTTGCAGCAGGTGAATTTTATTTAAGAACAGATCGGTATTTATCAGCATCAATTTATTTCGATCAAGTAATAGATCAATACCCCGAATCGAAATGGGCTGAGGAATCTCTCATACAACAAATATCTACATTTATAATTTACGCTGATAATAGTATTCCAGAAAAACAAGAAGAGCGGTATAAATCTGCCATAGAGAGCTATGAAAAATTTATACAATTGTTTCCTCAAAGTAAAAATAGAGGTCAAGTTGAAAATATGTATACTGATACTCTAAAAAAGATTGCCAGCTTAAAAAATACGTCTATAGATGATCCATTAGGTAGTAATTAATGTGTACAAGGGTTGGATTGTATGGTGGAACATTCGACCCAGTACATAATGGGCACATATCTACAGCTCATTCTTTTTTAAACTCTTATTTAATTGATGAGTTATGGATTTTACTTACTCCTTATCCTCCCCATAAAGTAAAATCAAGAAAAACTAGTTATACCGATCGGTTAAATATGTTACGTTTAGCTTTTAATAGTAGTAATATTCAAATTGTTACTATTGAAAATGAATTACCTATGCCATCCTATACCTATCAAACCGTTGAATATTTGGCCAGAAAAAATAGTAAAATTGAATTTTATTATTGCTTAGGTGGCGATAGCCTAACGAATTTTCATACATGGAAGTATCCCGATAAAATTCTTAAATATGTAGATTTATTGATAGCAGAAAGAACTGGATCGAAATACTCAAATGTGGATGAATTGATACTATCGAAGAGTACTTTTGTAGACCATACCCCCATTAATGTTTCATCAACTCAAATAAAATCTTTACTATCAAAAGATGAATCGATAACACATTTAGTACCTCCTGATGTTGAAAAATATATTCAAAATCACCAATTATATTCTATAATTTAAACCATTATGGCTTTCTCAAGAAAATCTTTTCTTAGTTCATCTGTTTTAGCAATTGGTTCATTATTTATACAAAAAGAGAAAAACAATCTTTCGGTTGAACTTCCTAAAATCAAACCAAAAAGATTACCAAAAAATGCTACTCTTGGTTTAATTGCACCTGCCAGTCCTATTTATCTTGATTCTGACTTTGATACTATGTTAAGTAGCTTGCAAAAATTGGGGTATACATTAAAATTAGGAGATCATGTAGATAAAAAAAATGGATATTTAGCAGGTAATGATGAACAAAGAGTGTCTGATTTGCATAAAATGTTTGCTGATGATACAGTTGATGGCATTCTATGTATTCGAGGAGGTTATGGAAGCAATAGAATATTAGATTCCATTGATTATGAATTGATTAGACAACATCCTAAACCCTTTATTGGTTTTAGTGATATTACAAGCATTCACTTAGCAATTCAAAAAAATACAGGATTAATAACATTTCATGGTCCAGTTGGTGCATCGGATTGGAACACTTTCACCACGAATGCATGGAACCAAATACTTCATGATGGTATTGCCCCAACCCTACATG
>JAYPYN010000097.1:7813-8411 GCA_038154605.1 Balneolaceae bacterium | reverse complement strand
GGTTGAGCCGAGCTAACAACATCGCCTTCTTCTCCTATTCTAGATAGGATCACGCCTTGAACGGGTGATCGAACTTCTGTGTAATTAAAGTTTTCTTGAGCTTGCGTAAGTGATGCTTTGGCTGTTTCGTAAGCTGCTACGGAACTTTGATAAGTGGCTTGAGCAATTTCTAAATCAGCCACACTTGATATTTCTCTTTCAGCCAGTATTTTTGCTCTATAATATGATGAGCTCTCACGTGATAAAGCAATTTTACTTTGTTTTAATTGTGCTTCAGCTTGTGCGAGTTGATCCCTTAAAGTTTTGTCATTTATTTTTACTAGTAATTGCCCTGCATCTACAGTATCTCCTAAATCCACATAAAATTTTGTAATATAATTACTGATCTGCGGTGTGATTGCTATTATATCTTGTGATTTTATGGTTCCAAATGATCGAACTTGTTCTGCTATAGGTTGTAAAGTTACTTTTTTCGTTTCCACGCTAGTAGCTTTACTTATACCACTAGCGGGCCGGGGGCGGGGTCCCCCGGCCCCCGGGGGGGGGGGGGGGGGGGGTGGGGGGGGGTGGGGGGGGGGGCGGGGGGGGGGTCTTGGGG
>JAYPYN010000097.1:0-7803 GCA_038154605.1 Balneolaceae bacterium | reverse complement strand
TTATTGTTCGAACTGTAATACGATTAATTTCGCTAAATAGTTCGGGCTAAGTGACTTTGGATATGTAAAAAAAAGCAATAATGAGGAGTAAATTAAAATGTTTGATAGCTAGAGTTTCTGTAATTTAGAGTATCAATGTTAAGTTAATACCCTACTGATTTATGAAATTTTTTATAGATACCGCCAATCTCGAAGAGATACAAGAAGCCAATGATCTTGGAGTACTTGATGGAGTAACCACCAATCCAAGCTTATGCGCTAAAGTTGGTGTACGTGATTTTGAGGGGCATATAAAAAAGATTTGCGATATCGTTGAGGGAGATGTTTCAGCCGAGGTAGTTTCAACAACTTATAATGAAATGGTAGAAGAGGGAAGAAAAATTGCAAAAATTGCGGATAATGTAGTGGTGAAAGTTCCCCTTATTAAAGATGGAATTAAAGCAATTAAAACATTTTCTGATGAAGGAATAAAAACTAATTGTACGTTATGTTTTTCATCTACCCAAGCACTGATCGCAGCAAAAGCTGGAGCAACATATATTTCACCTTTTTTAGGAAGACTTGATGATATTTCTTCCGATGGGATGCAGTTGATTCGTGATATTGTAGAAATTTATGTGAACTATGGATTTCCCACTGAAGTATTAGCCGCTAGTATTAGACATCCCATGCATGTGGTGGAGTGTGCTAAAGCCGGTGCAGATGTGGCAACAATGCCTTTAGGTGTAATCACTGGTTTATTAAAACATCCACTTACAGATAATGGTTTAGCGAGATTTCTAAAAGATTGGGAAGATTTACAGAACAGTTTTAATGGATAGTTATATAATCTATCTCAAGTTTAAATCGTACTTCTTTTTTATCATCTGAGATAAAACCGATTCTAAAAAAGGGTCGGGCATTTTCTTGGTTATATGTTCTCCCAGTATATTCCGACATTCTTGTCTCTTTAAGCTCTTTTACTAGGATTTTTTTAGTTAGCCATTTACCGTCTGTAATTTCGAGAGGATACGAAAAATAAGGGTGCCAGAAACGTGAATGTTGTTCTAGCATTAAGGCAAAATGTATTCCTTCTAGGCGGTACTTTATTTCGATGTATTCTGCATCTTTTAAATTTAAATTCATACGATTACTCCTCAAAGAAGCAAAACCACCGTTGTTTTCAAAGGAAAGCTGCCCTACAAATAACAATGAATTTTCATTCAATTTGGCTTCACCAATTGAGATTCCACCCATTACACCGTCATTAATAATTGCCCAATTACGTCCATCTTTATCACTACCAAAGTCTATATTTAAAATTTGGTTTGATACCATCAACATAGTGATAAATAATACATTTATAAGATAATATGACATCAATTAGGCAGGACCGATTAGATTTTGAGCGATGATACTGCTTGATAAAACACCCGGAAGACCAGCACCAGGATGGGTACCTGCCCCAACGAAATAGAGGTTGTTAACATCTTCCGATTTATTATGAGGGCGAAACCAAGCGGATTGGGTTAAAATAGGTTCAACAGAAAAAGCAGAGCCTTTGTAACTGTTTAGAGTATTTTGGAAATGAAGTGGATCGATATAATGCTCAGCTACTAGATTTTCTTTCAAATCTGGTAAATAATTTTCTTCTAAGAAATCCATAATCCGATCTTTGTAAATTGGTGCAAATTCATTCCAATCTGTACCACTATCAAGATGAGGAACTGGCGAAAGTACATAAAACCCTTCATGATTTTTTGGAGCAATACTACTATCGGTGATAGTTGGCATGTGCAAATACAGAGAAAAGTCATCGGCAATATGTTTTTTATGGAAGATGTCGTCCAGTAATGCTTTATATCTTGGACCTAAGATAATATTGTGATGTGCCAGTCCTGAGTCTAAATATCGTTTTTTGGTGCCGAAATAAATTACAAAAAGCGACATGCTGTACTTTGTTCTAGCAATCTTTCGATTGGTATATTTTTTACGATGTATTGGGTTGATCAGGTTTTTGTAAGTAAAAGCAACGTCAGCATTTGAAACAACAATATCTGCATCCAACGTTTCTCCATTTTGAAGACGAACACCTACTGCTTTTCCGTTTTTTACCAAAATCTCATCAACTTCTGTATCAAGATGAATTTTCCCACCCTGTTCAGAAATTAATTTTTCAAAAGCCTGCACAATTGCACCAGTTCCACCCATGGCGTAATGAACCCCCCATTCACGTTCCAGATAATGGATCATCGCGTAGATAGAAGTTGTGTCAAAAGGGTTTCCACCAACTAACAATGGATGAAAAGAAAAACACATTCGGAGGAAATCATCTTTAATAAACTGGGCTACATACTTATACACATTCTTGTAAGATTGCAGTTTTATCAGATCAGGTGCTACTTTCAACATATCTGTGAAGTTTAAGAAGGGCTGATCTGCAAGTTCAGTAAAGCCTTTGTCAAAAATGGCTTTTGTTGTACCTAAAAATTTTTCATAGCCATCTTTATCAGAAGGATTTCTCTTATCAATTTCCTTTAAAGTGAATTCATGATCGTTGTTGTAATCGAAACTCATTCCTTTATCATCAAAAATACGATAGAATGGATTACAAGGAACAAATTCTACATAATCAGAGCGCTTTTTTCCAGCAGCTTCCCAGATATCATCAAACATAAAGGGTGCGGTAATAACTGTTGGTCCACCATCAAATTTAAATCCATTTTGCTCGTATACGTAGGCTCGCCCCCCTAATTTATCCCTCTTTTCTAGAATGGTTACATCATGCCCTGAAGAAAGTAATCTTGATGCGGTACCTAATCCACCAAAACCACTACCAATAATAATTATTTTTTTTTTCATCGATACGGAAGATTTAAATTCGAAGTAATAACCTAAAAGGGAACCGCATCAATCCCGAAAAATTAATCGTTTTCAATTTGTTTTATAAATCCGTTGTACCCAGTTAATTTTAATTTTTTAAGATCTGATTCTGCAATTTCTAAATCTTGATAGAGCCCATAATATACTCTAAAAACTAAAGTGCCATTTAACTCAAGGCGTTGCACTCTACTCCCATTTATTTGTTGCGATTTAATTTTTGCTTGTTTTTCATCAGTAAAAGAAGCCAATTGTATGGTGTAGTTTGCAATTTTTAAATTAGTTATCCCTAATTTTTTTAAATCTCCTTTTACCAAATACAAACGAACACGCGCTGTACCAGGGCCAATCATATCAACTTCTTTCGCGGCAGCGCGCGATAGATCAATTATTCTATCTTTTGCGAAAGGACCACGATCGTTAATTCGAACACGTGTAGTTTTACCATTATCCAAATTCTCAACAACTACTTCAGAATCGAATGGAAGGGTACGGTGTGCAGCAGTCATCCCATCCATATCATAAATTTCGCCATTAGCGGTAAGTTTTCCGTGGAAATTAGGTCCATACCAACTTGCAACACCCGTTTCAATTGCGTTTTTTGATCCCTTTGCACCAGCATTCATCCCTTTGGTTTTGGGAACTACTCCACAGTTTGAGAGAAAAAATAAAAATACAAGAAGAGAAAGAATGTGAATATTTGATTTTGGCATACACTTAAATAGATTTTCAAAAATAGAAAATAACCTCATTTTTAGAATAAATTGAATTACTTTTTAAAATAATTACATAAGTGTATAATTATGGGTAATACATTTATGTTTTTTTCTATCCTTGATTTAGTCAAATACATTAAAATGTATTTAATGCTGTAAATGAAATTAAGTTTCTATCTATCAAATCATTACAATAAAAAAAGGTGTTCTGAATAGGTATCAAAATAATATATGTAATAACAATTCTTGTTAAATTTTAAAACCCTGTTGATAAAGCATAGGTAGGTTTTTTTTGTCTAAGTAAATCAATCAATTCTCATCAATGAGTGTAACACTATTTTTAATTACTATAAACATTGTGGTAACTCTAGCCGCATTTAATATGCCTAGAATTATGGAGACAGGTATGTTCGTGCCTTATCGTACCCTCCGAAAAAATACCTGGTACGAATTAATTACATCAGGGTTTTTACACGGAGGCTACATTCATCTTGCTTTTAATATGGTTACACTATTTTTCTTTGGACCAGTTTTAGAACGATCAATTGGTGAGGTTCATTTCTTAGTTTTGTATATCACTGGTTTGGTAATATCATCTGTTTCATCTTTACTAAGGCATAAAGACAATCCATCATATGCTACAATTGGTGCCTCAGGAGCCGTAGAATCCGTACTTTTTGCTTTCATCGTTATCTTTCCATTCGAACCCATTTACCTTATGTTAATTCCAATTGGTGTTCCGGCGGTCATTTTTGGAGCTTTATTCGTGGGTTATAGTATTTGGGCAAGTAAGAAAGAAGGTAAAATTAATCACGAAGCACATATTGGAGGTGCATTATGGGGTCTTATCTATATGTTTGCTTTTGTACCTAATACCATTGATCATTTTTTAACGATTATTGGATTCTATGGTTAATAAAACATGATAAAATCATGAGGATAATTGATGGATTACCCTCATGATTATTTCCTTAACTTCTAAGAAAGATTACCCGTTCTTAGCCTTGAATTCTTTCATGAAGGATACCAAAGCATCCACACTTTCTTGAGGGCATGCATTATAGATACTTGCACGAATACCACCTACACTTCGATGTCCTTTTAATGCATCTAAATGTTGGGTAGAAGCTTCTGCTAAAAATTTGGTTTCTAGATCAGTATCAGTAATTCTAAAGCAAACATTCATGTTCGACCTAGAAGCTTTTTCTGCAGTTCCCACATAGAAATCATCGGCATCAATTTCATTATATAATAATGCAGCTTTCTCTTCATTAAATGTCTTGAAATAATCTAATCCACCTTTTTCCTGAATCCAATCAAGAACTAAGCCAACCATATACACCGCAAATACAGGAGGGGTATTGAACATTTTACCTGCATGTGTATTATAGTTCATCATAGTTGGAATATCAGACTTTCCATTAGCTGATAAGAATTCTTTGTTCACAATAACAATAGTTACTCCAGCAGGACCAAGATTTTTCTGCGCGCCAGCATAGAGTACACCATATTTGGATATGTCTATAGGTCGAGAAAGAAAATCAGAGCTAGCATCACAAACTAGTTTTACACCATTTGTTTCTGGTTCATCAGCAAACTGAGTTCCAAAAATGGTGTTGTTAGAAGTAAAGTGAACATATTTAGCTTCTGGAGTTAGTTTCAATTGCTCGTTGGTTGGAATGTGATTAAAATTTGTACCGGCACTTGAGTAAGCTTCATTCACATTTCCAAAAATTTTGGCTTCTTTAATCGCTTTGGTACTCCAAGCACCAGTATTTATATAATCGGCTGTATCACCTTCGGATAAGAAATTGAATGGAACGGTTAAGAATTGTGTGCTTGCACCCCCTTGAAGAAAAAGCACATCATAATCATCACCAAGATTGAGAATGTTCACTAACTGTGCACGAGCATGAGCATCCACTTCTACATATTCTGTACCACGATGTGATTTTTCGATGATTGATGTACCTGAGCCTTTATAGTTGAGAAAATTTTGTTGTGCTTTTTCTAAAACTTTGAGCGGAAGAGCCGCAGGGCCGGCGCTAAAATTGTGTATTCTGTTCATTGTTATACTTGATAGTGTGTGATTAAAATGTGTGAATTAGTAAACCTGAATTTAATTTTGGTTCAAACCAAGTTGATTTTGGTGGCATGAGTAAACCTGCATCAGAAACGGAAACCAACTCCTTCATACTTGTTGGATACATGCTTATGCCTAATGATGCTTCACCTGAATCAACGTTATAAGTTAATTCTTCTATACTGCTAATACCGCCAATAAAAGAAATATTTTTATTCGTTCTTTGATTTTTGATATCGAGCATTGGACCTAGAATAAATTCTTGAAGTCTTGAAACATCTAACTGTGCATCTAAGCTTTTATACTTTGATTGAGGCAAGGTAATTCCATACCATTTAGAGGCATAATAAAGACTAATGTCTCCAGGTTTTGAGGGTTGAGTTGGAGCATTCTCACGAACTGAGAAATTTGTACGCAAGGTGTCCATAAAATTATGTTCAACTGAAAAAATAATTCTATTGTAAGCTAATATTTCGAGTTCATTCATTGGAAAAAGAACTGCAGGAAAATATAGAGCATCTGGATGTTTATTAATATCAACCGTTTTAGCAACTCTTGAAGCGCTAGCACATCTATGATGTCCATCGGCAATGTAAAGGTGATCAATTATTTCAAAAGCACCAATCATACTTTTAAAATGGGTTGTTTTCCAAATGCTATGCTCGACATTATCGTCGGTTTTAAATTGATAAAGTGGAGTATTTAATTTTTCTTTTTGGATAAATTGATTGATGATTGGAGTAGCTTCATAAGTAAGCATCACAGGTTCGGAATGTGCCTTTTGATGTAGAATATGTTTAGTTCTATCATTTTCTTTATCTGGTCGTGTAAGCTCATGTTTTAATATCACTCCATCATCATAATCTTGCACTGCAACACATCCAAATATTCCATTAATTATTTTATTTTGCCATGTAATTTGATAAATATATATGGCAGAATCGTTTTCCTTTTCGAAAAAATGAGATGAAAAAAAATCTAATAAGTTTTGACGCCCTTTAGCATAAACTAATTCATCGTAAGTAGAAATTTCATGCGCAAAATCTGCTTCTGGTCTAATTACCTTGATGAAGCTATTTGCTTGATCTTTTAAGATCGATTTAGCTTTTTTTGTATCAACAACATCATATGGTAAACATGCAATATCTTTAACAAAAGATGGGGTTGCTCGCCAAGCTTTGAAAGGTTTTACTACTGCCATTGACTAGGTTCTGATTATTCTAACAAGTTAAAGAAATTTGTTCTTTATTAAGTTTTTTTCGTCATAAATTTAGAAACATATATTACATTAAAAATTTACTTATGAATGAAAACACACTTAACCAAGATCAACAAGATCAACTTTTATTTATGATGCTAATACAGCAACATCAACAAATTGGAATGATGGGCTTAGGTAAGTTGAAAAATCCTGCAACAGATACTATTGAAAGAGATTTAGCATCTGCAAAATATGCAATCGACACGCTAACCGTGATCGATACATATACCAAAGGAAATTTGCCTCAGGAATTGAAAGGTTTTTTGGATCAAATTTTAACTACTCTTCGATTAAATTATGCTGATGAAGCCACTAAAGAGAAGGATGCACCAGAATCAAATACAAACGTCGATAATGAAGAAAAGTGAAATATAAACGAATTATTGCAGCTGGTGGTGTAGTATTTCGAATTGAAGATCAAGTGGTTAAAACTTTATTGATTTTTCGAAACGGTGTATGGGATTTACCAAAAGGAAAACTTGAGAAAGGAGAAACCATAGAAATGTGTGCTAGTAGAGAAGTTTCCGAAGAAACAGGAACTCAGTTACCAATCATAGTGGGAGATTTAGGGACTACATATCATCAATATATTCAGAAAGATAAAGGATACGATAAGGCTACGTATTGGTATGCCATGGTAATGCCTAATCACATTGAATGTGTACCGCAACAAGAAGAAGGTATAGAAAAAGTCGAGTGGATTCCTTTAGAGAATGGAATAGAAAAGGTAGGATTTGAAAATTTGAAACAAGTACTTAGACGTTTCAAACGCTGGATGACATAAAAAAAACCTTTCTCAATTTTTGAGAAAGGTTAGATAAATATAACATTTTTTTAATTTTGCAAACGAAACCGGATAGACACTGCATATTGAACCCTAACAG
>JAYPYN010000096.1:8117-8641 GCA_038154605.1 Balneolaceae bacterium | reverse complement strand
CTTTAATAAAAATATCATCTTAATATTTATATAAATTTTAAGAAAATTAAAGCAATAAAAATCAGTCAATCTAAATTCCCAAAAACATTTGGTAAGCAAAAAAAAGAAAATCAAAAAAAATTAACTTTTATTTTAATCCTAGCACCTAAGTTACTCGCACTTTCAATAGCACTGCTATTATTCATCCATATATTAAATATTAAACAAGATTTTTATTTCCCTCTTTTTAACTGGCAAATTAATAATTTTGTACAACATCAATCTTATATTGATGTTGTACATAAGAAACTTGAAACATTTGTTGAATCCGAAATTAATGATGATAAACTTGAACTAATCAAAAATGAAGACAACCTTCACATAAAGTTTAACAGTACATATCTATTCTACAATAAAAAAGCTGAATTTCAAGATGATGCAAACATTCTTTTACGTAGAATTATTAATTCGTTAAAGCAATTCACACACAATACTTTCGATATCTATATTGACGAATTTCCAACACTCTCTTCAATTGAATCAGA
>JAYPYN010000096.1:4917-8107 GCA_038154605.1 Balneolaceae bacterium | reverse complement strand
CATGTCAAAGGCTCATTCACTGGCGCTATAAAAGATCAGCCGGGAATATTTGAGGATGCGAACCAGGGCACCTTGTTTCTCGATGAGGTCGGCGAGCTGCCATTGCACGTTCAACCCAAATTATAAATCTTATAAAAACATTAGAGGGACAGTCTCATAGTTTAAAACCCATTAGAAAAGAATATTTAACTTCTTCTACGAAAAATGATACAAGTTCGACTTTTTCTATAGAGGGCAAAAAATTAATACAGAAATTTGGATTAACACTATCATTCAAATCTCAAAAAAAGACACATTTTTTTGATTCTCTACAGGCATTAAATAATTTAGTTATTAGCCCTGATACAAGCTTAAGCAGCCAAAATGAAAAAATTGCCCAAAAAAGCACTCTAAATGAACAGGCATCTAGCCAAACACTCGCTAGTGTATTAAAAAATCACAGTAATTCAACATTAGTGATAAAAGAATCGCCTAATAAAACAATTTCTAACAATCCTAGAAAATCGAAAGAAAGCATACGTCTTCCAAAAAATTCATCACCCTCCATTCTAAAAATTGCTAAGGAATGTAATTATGCGGTACATCTGGGTGACTATTTGGATATGAATATAGCTTTTAACTTAGCAGTTGATCTCGAATCAAAAATAAAAAAACCAGTATCGATTTTTTATAACAATAAACATTATTCTTTACGCACCACTTCATATGATTCATTCATTGATGTATTAGAATTGAGGAATCAACTTTCTTCTACAGTTAGAAGTTTAATACCTAATGTGATCCATCAATGTTATGAGGATGACAATGCACGCCCTAAACCAGTAAAATATCTTATCGAGTTTCACACCTTCGAGAATCAGGTCGATGGATTAAATTATACCCTTAAGCTATTAGATAATTATGATATAACAGCATATATGAAACGAGTTTCAGGTACCTATAAAATATTAACTAGCCCTTTTATATCACGAAATCAAATTATCAATGAAATTGAAAAAATAAAAAATCGCGATGATAGCAAAAATTTAAGAATTCGCCATTATGCTGAAACTTCCTACCATTTTGATTACAAATACCAAATACAAGTAGATATATTGAATACTTCAAGTGATGCATTTGATCTACAAAAACAAGTTACGAAGACAACTGGTATGAATACACGTATTGAGGAATTTTATGAGGATTCATTTTCAGTTTTAACAGAGCAGTCCAATGATTGGGATGAAATACAAGAAATGCTGCTGCGAATAAACAAAACAGATCTAGGTGTTAAACCAATAGTTCATGTTTTAGAATATACCCCATCACTTAAAAATTAAGCGATGAGGATTATATTACAAAAGCATTGACAGTGGATTCTCAATGAGTGAACGCACAGTATTTAAAAATTGTGCAGCTTTTGCGCCATCCACCACACGATGGTCAGATGATAGCGTTACTTTCATTCTTTTTCCAGGAACAATTACTCCATTCTCTATTACAGGAATATCTCGTATTGCGCCTACTGCAAGTATACATGCGTTTGGAGGATTTATTATTGCCGTAAATTCTTCTATACCAAACATTCCCAAATTACTAATTGTGAATGTACTACCTTCCATTTGATCGGGTTGTAGCTTACGATCTTTCGCTAAACCGGCTAATTGTTTAGTTTCTGCGGATATTTCAGCTAATCCTTTTTTATCTGCATGATTGATTACTGGAGTCATTAATCCTTCATCAATAGCTACGGCTACAGCAACATTAACATCTCCATGCTGCATAATTATATCGTCAAGCCAAGAACTATTGATAGCTGGGTGGCGAGTTAGTGCTATGGCACAAGCCTTAACAACAATATCGTTGAAGCTTATTCTAACATCATTGGCTTCATTCATAGCTTTTCTTGCCGCAAATGCAGCTTTCATGTCTATATCGATCGTTTCGTAGAAATGAGGATTTGTGAATTTGCTTTCTGATAGACGTCGTGCTATCACTTTACGCATTTGTGAAATCTTAATTTCTTTGCTCTCAAGGCTTTCAAAAGATCTGATTTGTATTGGTGTGCTTTCGGCAGTAGGCTTGGTTAACCCTCCACTCGGTGAGAATGTCTCCACATCCTTTTTGATTATTCTTCCTTCTGGTCCAGAACCATTAACAGCCCCTAAATCAATGCCTTTATCCGCAGCTATTTTTTTTGCTAATGGAGAAGCTTTCACCCTTCCATCATCAGAATTAAGTGCTTTAGTCTCAGCAGCAATAGGTTGTTCAATTTCAGGTTTTTGATCATCTTTTGAAGACTCTGGTATTGATGTGTTATCATTTACATCCGAGAGAATATCTGAAATATCTTCTCCAGCCTCGCCAATAACAGCAATTAACCCTCCTAATGGTACTGCGTCTCCCTCGCCTGGAACAATTTTAAGAATAGTACCACCATCAAAAACCTCTACATCCATTGTAGCTTTATCTGTTTCAACTTGAGCAATAATATCGCCAGCATCTACCGTGTCGCCTTCTTTCACATTCCATTTAGCGATTACTCCTTCTTCCATGGTGTCGCTAAGCTTGGGCATTTCAATTTTAATAGCCATAGTAAGTGATTTTTTAAAGTGGTTTAGATTCTATATGTAACTTGTTTAACGGCGTCGATCACGTCTTTTGGACTAGGGAACCACGCATCAAATAATTTTTTTGAAAATGGAGCATTTACATCCGGTAAGCATACTCGCTGAACTGGAGCGTCTAAATAGTCAAAAGCTTCTCTTTGAATTAAGAAGCCTATTTCTGCTGCTAAACCTCCAAATGGATGGGCTTCATCCACTAATACACATCGATTAGTCTTTTTTATGGATTCGATAATCAAAGGTAGGTCTAAAGGTTTAACCGTTCGCGGATCAATAATTTCAATTTCAATCCCATCTTTAGCTAGTTGGTTTGCTGCTTGTACAGCTAGATGATACATCTTACCATGAGCAACAACCGTAACATCTTTACCTTCTCTTTTAACTTTGCCTTTTCCAATTGGTACTATGAAATCTTGTGTATCAGGTACTTCGCCTTTCAATCCATACATTTGTTCTGATTCCATAAATACAACAGGATTATTATCCCTAATAGCAGACTTGAGCAAACCTTTTGCATCAGCTGGTTCTGAAGGGTAAATCACTTTTAATCCAGGAGTTTTAGTAAACCAGGCTTCGTTGGTTTG
>JAYPYN010000096.1:0-4851 GCA_038154605.1 Balneolaceae bacterium | reverse complement strand
TAGCTCCTAATTGCCCTGCAGATGCATTTGGACCACGAAAGACGATAGCACAATCAATTTGACCACCAGTCATATACTTAACCTTGGTAGCGTGATTAATAATTTGATCGGCGGCAAGCACTGCGAAATTATATGTCATAAACTCTACAATAGGTCTAAGCCCGCGCATTGCGGCACCAACGCCTAAGCCTGCAAATCCAAGTTCTGATATTGGAGTGTCTATAACACGTTTAAATCCGTATTTATCTAATAAACCTTCTGTAACTTTATACGCACCATTGTATTCTGCAACCTCTTCTCCCATAACGAAGACGCGCTCATCACGCTCCATTTCTTCATCAATTGCTTGCTTTAGTGCTTCTCTAAATTGTAATTCTGCCATATAATTATTGATGATTTTTAAACGTGGAAGTAAGGATTTTCTTCGTCAAACATATCTTCATACATTTCATGTTCTTCAGGAAATGGAGACTCGTCTGCAAATTTAACAGCGTCGAGTACTTCCTGTTCAATTTTATCTTCTATTGTATTAAAGAAATCGTCTTTAGCAATCCCATTTGAAGTTAGATAGCTTTTTAATTTTAAAATTGGATCAATAGCCTGATACTCTTCTAACTCTTCTTTAGATCTATATTTTTGTGGATCTGACATGGAGTGCCCACGATAACGATAGGTTCTAATTTCTACAAACCAAGGTTCTGAATGCTTACGGATATCATCTGCGATTTCCTTCATCTTTTCATAAACTGAAAAAAGATCCATTCCATTAATTACAGCGCTTTTCATGTCGTAGCCTTTCGCTCGATCCACAATCTCTGCGACGGTGTGGCGAGCTGCAGCTGTTCCCATTGAATATCCATTATTTTCAACAACAAATATTGCTGGCAACTTCCATAATTGAGCTAAATTCAATGATTCATGCAAGGAGCCTTGATCAACGGCTCCATCCCCAAAAAAACAAGTAGATATATTACCTGTTTGGTTGTATTTATTAGCAAAAGCTAGCCCAGCATTGATGGGAATATGACCACCTACAATTCCATATCCTCCCCAAAAATGATGATCGGCTTTTGCAAAATGCATAGATCCACCTTTTCCTCTTGATGATCCGGTTGCTTTACCAAATAGCTCTGCCATACCTTCTTTTGGTGAAATTCCTCTACACAATCCCCATCCATGATCACGGTATGCGGTAATTATGTCGTCTTGAGGTTCGAGTGCGAATACAGTTCCGGTAGATATGGCTTCCTGGCCGATATAAAGATGTAAGAATCCACCAAATTTACCTTTTTGGTATTGTTGCATACAACGCTCTTCGAATCTACGCTGCAAATACATCTGCTCATACATCTCGAGTAACTGTTCTTCGGATAAACCTAATTCTTTGTGATTCTTTTTTGTTGCGGGGGGAAGATCAACCCCTTTTTGAACGGCTCCGTCATGGACATCTCCAATTCCGGTGGGTGCAAAAGTAATTTCTTCAGTTTTATTTTTGGCCATACTTATTAATTATGAGCTGTAAGTCCCAAATTGGGGCAGGAATATATCAAATTTTTAGCAGAATTTTTGGTTCAGAATAGTAAGTAAAATCAAATCAATTCATTAATTATGAATCCTGCTTTAGAAAGCGCTTCATTTAATTTTTCCGGGTTTTTACCACCAGCGGTTGCAAGATTGGGTTGTCCTCCACCGCCTCCACCAACTAACCTACCTAGTTTACCAACTACTATTCCTGCTTTTATATTTTTTGTTTTAATCAAATCATCAGATACTGCAACCATCAAAAATACTTTACCCTGTTCCATGTTTTTTGATGCCAATATAATTACCGAGTTTGTAGTTCTCTTTTGAAGAGCCTCATACCCAAGTTGTTTTAGGGTATTAACATCTGCATCAGGGATTTCGCCTTTAAATATGTGAACTTCTTGCTGCACCTCTACATTCGATAGAATGGTATCCAGTACATTACTTGAGTTAACCATCTGCAGTTTACTTAATTCTTTTTCGATGCTTTTCTTATCGTCTATCAATTTTTTTAAGGTAGATACAGCATCATCGGTCTGACCTATGATCCCAAGGATTTGACGCATTAATTTCTTTTCAGCACGTAACTTATTGTCTGCTGTTTTACCGCAAATTGCTTCGATACGTCGAACTCCAGCAGCAACGGAACTCTCACTTATAAATCGAAAATACCCGATTTCACCTGTAGCACCAACATGCGTACCACCACATAATTCTATGGAGTAGTTCTCATCAAAAGTTATCACTCGTACTTTCTCACCATATTTTTCACCAAAAAGCATCATCGCACCTTTCTTTCTAGCCTCTTCTAATGGAACTTCCCTTTCTTCATATAGTGGAATATTTTCTTGAATCTATTCATTAACCTTTTGTTCAACAAGATCCAATTCTTCTTGGGTCATTGCCTCATAATGGGAAAAATCGAAACGTAAATGATGTTCGTTCACCAAAGATCCTTTTTGTGCTACATGATCTCCTAAGACGTTTCTTAAAGCCGCATGAACTAAGTGAGTAGCAGAATGATGTTTTTGGACTTCTAATCTTTTAGAAAGATCTATATGGGCTTTCCATAAACCTTCCAAATTATTCGGTAATTCATTAGTATAATGAATGTTAAAACCATTTCCTTTTTGTACATCTAGCACATGTATAAATTCACTGCCGTTTGTTAGAAAACCGGTATCCGCTACTTGCCCCCCACTTTCGGCATAGAAAGGAGTACGATTTAAGGTAAATGCGAATAGATCACCTTCCTTTCTGTATGATAGTATGGTGCTTTCTGTCTGAGAATCATCATACCCAACAAATTCAGAAACAATATTAGTAGAAAGGTTTTGCCATTCATTTATTTTACTCTGATCAATGGAAAACTTACCTGCGGTTCGGGCACGTGTTTTCTGATCTTGCATAAGATCCAAAAATGTAGAACTATCAACCTCTACCCCTTTCTCTCGAGCCATTAATTCGGTTAAATCGATAGGAAAACCATAAGTATCATGAAGTTTAAATGCATCTTCGCCAGATAGTTTTTTTGATCCTTCAATCATGGTGTTAAATATTGTAATACCCAGACCTAAGGTTTTCAAAAAACTTCGTTCTTCAGCGTGAATCACATTTATAATATATTCTTGCTGTGCTACAATTTCTGGAAATACTTCTCTGAATTGATTCGCTAACACATGTACTAATTTATACATAAACGGTTCTTTGAATCCAAGTTTATCCCAACCATAGCGAATTGCACGACGTTGTATTCGTCGAATTACATAACCTCTTCCATCATTACCAGGAGAAGCACCATCGGCAATTGAAAATGATACCGCTCTTATATGATCAGCAATAACACGCATAGCAATGTCTTTCTCTTCATCATCACCGTATTTAAGTCCTGCTAGTTCTGCAATTTTTTCTAAAAGTGGTGTAAATACATCAGAATCATAATTCGAAATCTTTCCTTGAAGAACCGCACATACACGCTCAAACCCCATTCCTGTATCAACATGTTTTGCAGGAAGTGTTTCAAGGCTTCCATCCTTCTGTCTATTAAATTGAATAAATACTAAGTTCCAAATTTCAATTACTCTAGGATCATCCATATTAACCAATGATGCCCCGTCTATTTCTTTACGATCGTCATTTGGTCTTAAATCTATGTGGAGTTCTGAACAAGGTCCGCATGGTCCTGTTTCTCCCATTTCCCAAAAATTGTCCTTTTTATCAAATTTAAGGATGTGATCTGATTTAATTGTTGTCTCAGATTTCCATAATTCAACCGCTTCATCATCTGCAGGCAATCCATCTTTCTCATCACCACTAAAAACGGTGGCGTAGAGCCGATCAGGATCCATTCCCCATTTATCCACTAACAGTTCCCAGGCCCAAGATATAGCCTTTTTTGAAATAATCTCCGAATGACCAATTTCCTAGCATCTCAAAAAGAGTGTGATGATAGGTGTCATGTCCAACTTCTTCAAGATCGTTATGTTTCCCACTTACACGAATACATTTTTGTGTATCTGCAGCTCGTTTCCAGTATTTATCTTGATGTTTTAGTGTAGATTCTTCACCAAGAAATATTGGTTTAAATTGGTTCATCCCTGCATTTGTGAACAAAAGAGTAGGATCATCTTTAGGCACTACTGGGGCACTTTCTACGATTGCATGTTCTTTCTGGGCAAAAAATTCAAGAAATTCTTTTCTTATTTGTGAAGAAGTTTTTTGCGGCATTTTATGTGAGCTGTTATATGAAAAAAATTGACCTCAAAGATAGAAAAAATCCATCTTTAACTCATTATAGATTCATACAATCCTTTGATAGTTAGATATTAATGAACTAATCTAAGCCTAACAATGTAACATACTGTCTTATTAATACACTTCTTCGAAGGTACGATCCGATGGTTTAACCATTTTCTTTACTTCGTCCCAACTCCAAGTACTTGGATCGCGCTCCGCTAAATCACCTTTTAAATTTAAATAATCAGAAAAACCTTGAAGAGCTAAATTATGATATATGCCTGATTCCATTCCTTTCATTCCACAAAGATAGATTAGTGTATTCTCCTTCTCAAGAATTGGCGAAAGGGTTTCACTTCTATCATCTATGGCTGTTTGCACATAGTACTTACTACCATCTTCTCGCCTATCTTCGCGAGATATCATTTTTATATAATGAAAATTAGTATGGGTTATCTCCATTTCATTAAAATACTTTGGATAAATGACATCTGTGCGATATGGACATCCAAATACTAAAGCTACATGATTTGTAATTCCTTTTTCAAACAATTCGTTTATCATTCCTCGGAATGGTGCAACACCTGTACC
>JAYPYN010000095.1:5330-8782 GCA_038154605.1 Balneolaceae bacterium | reverse complement strand
AAACATAAGTGATTCTGGTAGCCTTAATGAAATGGTGGAATCACTTCGTTACCGTTCATCCATTCCAAATGTGGAAGATATTTTAGCAATTTGTATGCCTCCTGCCACAGAAGGGAATAATTTTTATAAATTTTGGAGCCGCGCAATGGAACCGTGGGATGGTCCCGCACTCATCACCTATGCAAATGGATATAAGATTGGTGCGCGCCTAGATAGAAACGGATTCCGGCCATGTAGATGGGTACGCACAAAAGATCATTTCTATTTATCAAGCGAAGCCGGAACTTTTGAAATTGACGAATCTACCATTGAAGGGAAAGGTACCTTATACGCCGGAAGAGGTGTTACTGTTGATTTAGCAAATGGGGACGTATTATTCCGAGATCCAAGCTATTCTAAAGAAAATTACGATGCGCCTTTTGATGCTAGAGTTGAGTTAATTCCCGATAAAGTAGGAAATATAAATGCCTCCTATTCACATCTGAAACCATTTTTCAGTTACATGGATGAAGAGCTCACAAAGATTATCTATCCCATGGCAGAAAAAGGAAAAGAACCGATCGGATCGATGGGTGATACTGCTCGTTTAGCAGTTCTGTCTAAAGAACCTCGTTCTTTTTTCGATTTTTTCTTTCAAAATTTTTCTCAAGTTACAAACCCTCCTTTAGACTACTTACGGGAACGCGTAGTTACCGATCTAACCGTTTATTTGGGTAAAAAACCAAACATTTTTGAGCCTAAAGAACTCATACCTACAGCACCAGCATATGAAATTAAAAGTCCGTTTATGAGCCTTAAACAAATGGATTTTATATATTCATGCATCCCTAACAAAACTGATCTTGATAGAGTTGTACCATATTTAATTGATACTACCTTCAAGCGAACTCATGGCGTGGTAGGTTTCAAATCTCGTTTAGATCAAATAGAAAAAGAAGCTATTAAAGCCGTTAAAAAAGGGCATACCATTCTTATACTAAGCGATAGAAAAGCTAGCATTGATAAAACTCCCCTACCAAGTTTACTCACACTAAGAAGAGTAGTTAATGGACTTAATGATGAAGGGTTAAAACTTAATGCCGCAGTTATAGTAGATACCGGAGAAATTAAAAGTACCCATCATGCTGCCACATTAATAGGCTTTGGAGCGCAAGCAGTTTGTCCTTATTTGGCATTAGATATTGCTAGAAACGATCCTCATAGATCACTAAAAAATCTAGACGCTGACACCAAAGAAAAGAACCTTCTTCACGCTTTTGAGCATGGATTACTAAAAGTGATGGCAAAAATGGGAATTTCGGTGGTTAGGAGCTATCAAAGTGCAAAATTATTTTCTGCACTCGGGCTCGGATCCGATGTAATTGAAGAATTTTTCCCAGGGATTCAAAGTCCTATTGGTGGTCTTAATCTAGATCAAATTGCAGAAATGGTTCTTGAGAGAACGAATTTTATTTCTGATGAAAACTTAAAGGAATTTAAGCCTATCAAGAGTTTTCAATATAAAGAACATGCTCGTGGAACGATGGGTGAAAAGCATTCTATGACCAATACGCGATCAAAAATGATTCATGATCTAGCACAAAAAAATGGTTTAGAACTTGATGATTGGGCTTTATATGATGAGTATGTAAAACTTGGTATTGTTGATGAACCCGTTGGTCTAAGGCATCTGTTTACACCTAAATCATTCAATGAAAGCATCCAACTTAACGAAGTAAAAGACGCCTCTCATATCCTCAAAACCTTTGGTTCTGGCGCCATGTCTTTTGGAGCAATTAGCGCAGAAGCTCAACGAGATATTTTTCTTGCGATGCGCGAAATAGGCGGTCGCTGTAATAGTGGTGAAGGGGGAGAAAACCCCTACTACTTTAAAGAGGGTGTTGGGGCTTCCATCAAACAAATCGCTTCTGGAAGATTTGGGGTTACTGCCGAATACTTAGTATCTGGAGAGGAAATTCAGATAAAAGTGTGCCAAGGTGCAAAACCTGGAGAAGGAGGACAATTAATGGGAATAAAGGTTAACAAAGATATTGCAAAAGCCCGTTTTGCAAATCCTGGGTTCGATCTTATTTCTCCTCCTCCATTGCACGATATTTATAGCATTGAAGATCTGAAACAATTGATCAATGATTTGAAACAAATACACCCCAATGGAAAAATTGGAGTAAAATTAGTTGCTGGTGTTAACATCGGTACTATTGCTGTTGGTGTAGCGAAAGCGGGAGCTGATACCATCCAGGTTTCTGGTGGGGAAGGCGGAACCGGTGCCGCATCGTTGTCATCCATGAAACACGCAGGTTTGCCTTGGGAGATTGGGTTGTTGGAGGTCCACCAAGCGCTCGTAGAGAATAACCTGCGTGATCATGTGGTGCTTAGAACAGATGGAGGATTATCTTGCGGCAAGGATATTATTCTTGCAAGTATACTTGGCGCAGAAGAATTCGACTTTGGTAAAATGCTTCTTATTGCTCAAGGATGTGTAATGGCTCGTATTTGTGAAAAAAATACCTGTCCTAGAGGTATTGCAACGCACGATCCGAAGTTCAAGGCTAAATATATTGGCCATAAAGACCATATCGTAAAGACAATGAAATACATTGCTGAAGATGTTCGCAGAATCTTAGCTAGCCTAGGTAAGAATTCTTTGGATGAAATTTGTGGTGATACAAACCTTCTCGCAATCGATAATAACCACTTAGAATTGATTAATGAACTTAATCTTGACCTAGGATTTTTCTTAAATGCACCTGCTTATAAAAAATTGGAACAATTAGATAGCCTTTCTGAACCTATTAGCGAGCTTAATGCTTCATTGTTAGCCGATTTAAAAGATTCGATACAAAAAAATGAAGACGTGGTTGGTAGTTATGAGATCATAAATACTGATCGCTCGGCTCTAGCAACGTTATTTGGCGAACTTGCTGGTAGAATCAGCGCTTCTCGCATGGCACAAATAAAAGGCGAAGGGTCTGATGTAAGTCCCTATACAGGGAAAATTAAACTGGAATTTAATGGAAGTGCGGGTCAAAGTTTTGGAGTGTTTCAAACCAAAGAAGTGGATATTCGTCTAATCGGAGAAGCTAACGATTCTGTGTGTAAGAGCATGAGCGGAGGAAAAACGGTGATTGTACCTCCTGCTAAAGCTCAATATGAACCCGAGGAAAATGCTATCATTGGCAATTGCGCTCTTTATGGGGCAACTGGTGGTTCTTTGTTTGTTCATGGACAAGCCGGAGACCGGTTTGCTGTTCGCAATTCTGGTGCTACAGCAGTAGTTGAAGGTACGGGCTTACATGCTTGTGAATATATGACAAATGGCACCGTAATTATTCTAGGCCAAACATCAGATAATATTGGTGCAGGAATGACTGGCGGAACTCTTTACATGTTTGAAGATGCGGGCTCAAAAATAAATTCGGAATATATAGGTGAAGCAGTAATGAGCGAAATCG
>JAYPYN010000095.1:0-5258 GCA_038154605.1 Balneolaceae bacterium | reverse complement strand
TAATTTCGAATTATTTTAAATTTGATGTAGTTTTGATTGCCTCGCCCTTCGAAAAGTCCGACCTTTGGAGAGCTTAACCAAAAAATATACGATGGGTGTAAAAAAGCCATTACTAAAAGAAGATTTAGAGTTTATTAAAAATCTAGAGGACCTTTTATATCAACGAAAAGTTGATATGCCACATGGTTCATATACTACAACAATGTATAAGAAAGGGCTGGATAAAATTGCCCAAAAAGTTGGCGAAGAAGCTGTTGAAACAGTTATAGCTGCAAAAAATAAGGGCAGAAAAGAAACTGTAGAAGAAGCTGCTGATTTGCTTTTCCACCTAATGCTTTTATTAGCAGAAAAGGATATCCCTCTAAAAAAAGTGATCAAAACACTTCAAAAACGCCACGATAAAGGAAATCATAAACACATAGGCGAATAATCTTTATTTGTACGAAAAAAAGATAATGTAGCAGCCTTCCTATATTTAGTGTAACCTCAAGAGAGGTTACTATGGGATTCATCAATGTGTAAAACATATTTTCCCCCATATCGGTATCTTGTTCAAAAAATAGAGTTTTTTATGGATGTAAAAGTAGATGTTAATTGGCTTGGCGATGGCTACCACTTTGAAGCAGCAAATGAACAAGGTGGGTTAATAAGAATGGATGGAAATACGGGAGAAAATGGGCTACAATCGGGTATGAGCCCTATGCAGATGCTACTTGCTGGCGCTGCTGGGTGTAGTGCAATTGATGTAATTTCAATACTTGAAAAACAACGCCAAGATTTAAAATCTTTGGCAGTAGATGTAACTGGAGATAGAGTAAAGTTAGACGCAGGCTACTCTGAATATAAATCCATTCACTTGCATTTTACTCTTTCAGGTAATTTAGATGAAAAAAAAGTGGCTCGAGCGTTAGAGTTATCAATCACCAAATACTGCTCTGTATCAAAGGCCTTAGAAAAAGGGAGTGCAATCAGTTACGATTTTTCAATCGAGCATTGATTCAACAAATCATAACACACTATTCCTAAACCTAAATCAAAAAAACCCATTCGAAGGGAATGGGTTTTAAAATAAACGCGGATATTTAATTATCCAATTCGTTTTACTAAATCAGCGGTTCTATTTGCATAACCAGCTTCGTTATCATACCAGCCGATTACTTTTACCAAATTTCCATCCACTTTAGTGAGTTGTGCATCAAAAATATTTGAATGAGTATCTCCAACTATATCAGATGATACAATAGGATCTTCTGTATATCTTAGAATACCTTTTAAAGCACCCTCTGAAGCAGCTTTAAATGCTGCGTTTATTTCTTCTGCTGTTGTTTCTTTGTTTACTTCACAAACAAAATCGGTAAGCGAACCAGTTGGGGTTGGTACACGTACCGCTCCACCATCAAGTTTGCCATTTAAATGCGGCAGTACCAAACCTACAGCCTTTGCAGCACCTGTTGATGTTGGAATTATGTTGATTGCCGCAGCGCGAGCTCGACGGAGGTCACTATGTGGAGCATCCAAAATTCTTTGATCGCCAGTATAGGCATGGATAGTGGTCATAAAGCCCTTTTTAATACCCACTAGATCATCAATTACTTTAGCCATTGGTGCAAGGCAATTGGTGGTACAAGATGCATTAGAATAAATGGTGGTATCATCATCGATTTGATCATCATTTACACCTAATACTACCGTTTTCACATCACCTTTAGCAGGCGCAGAAATAACTACTTTTTTAGCTCCCGCCTGGATATGCTTACCCGCAGTTTCTGGGGTTGTAAAGAACCCAGTTGATTCAATAACAACATCTACTCCTAAATCACCCCAGTTCAAATTAGCAGGATCTCTCTCTGCAGTTACTTTAAAAGAGAGATGATCTATAGTAATTGTATCCCCATCAGCGGCAACATTACCTTCATAGGTCCCTTGCGATGAATCATATTTGAAAAGATGAGCTAAAGTTGCGGTATCTGTTAAATCATTTACACCTACAACATCAATATCATCTTTATAATTAGCAATAATGGCGCGTGTTACCATTCTACCGATACGCCCAAAACCGTTAATTCCAACTTTAATTTTTGACATTTAAATTCCTCAATTAATTAATTTCATGTAGTATCTAGTATGAAAAAATCGAATATTGTCATTTAACATTAGATTCTCATTAAGACCTCAAAATTACCATTACTAGCCCCCATTTTCAATGTTTTTGACCACACAAAATTTAGTTCTTTAGTATCTTTGAGATGGGAGCGCTTTTCTATGTATATTAATCGCTCACTAAAAAATAATTCTAATTTTATTCCGGGATAGCAAGGAAACATATGTCTGACTTAACACTAGAAAAATTTGAAAATGAAGTCTATTTGGATTTTAATGATCCAACTATCAATTTCGCGCAGAAAAAGGCCATTGAAGAAGCGCGATCAAACTTCGGTAAGAACTATGATATGTATATTAACGGTGAGTGGGTAAAGGGGAATTCTGGCACATTCGAGAGTATAAACCCATCAAATACCAATGAAATAATCGGCACCTTTCAATTAGCAAGTACAGAACAAGCCTTGGGCGCTTTAAATGCGGCTTGGAAAGCCTTCGAAAGCTGGCAATATACACCGGCAAAAGAACGTGCAGAATACTTACTAAAAGCAGCTGATGTGATAAAGCGGCGTAGAATGGAAATTAACGCATGGATGATAAGTGAAGCTGGAAAAAATTATTTAGAAGCAGATGCCGATACCGCAGAGGGCATAGACTTCTTAATTTATTATGCCTATGAAGCAATGAGATTAGATGAAGGCATGCCCGTAAAAGATTCTTGGGGAGATTCTAATAAAACAATTTATATGCCTATTGGGGCAGGTGTTTCTATATCACCATGGAATTTCCCTTTTGCAATAACCTTAGGTATGGCTGCCGCTCCTATAGTTGCAGGTAATACAGTAGTTGCTAAACCAGCCCCAGATACCCCTAAAATGGGACATATCATTGCAGAAATATTTGAAGAAGTGGGATTACCAAAAGGTGTTTTTAATTTTGTTACTGGAGAAAATATAGAAGTTGGTGAAGCTTTAACTACAAGCCCAAAAACTAGATTTATTTCCTTCACAGGATCGAAGGCTGTTGGTTTACATATTGCTGAGATCGCTGGAAAAGTAGTTGATAATCAAATATTCTTAAAACGTCTAGTGTGCGAGCTTGGTGGCAAAAATGCAACCATCGTGGATGCTGATGCTGATCTCGAATTAGCAGCTTCGGAAATCGTTAAGGGTGCTTTTGGATTTCAAGGACAAAAATGTTCTGCTGGTTCTAGAACTATCGTTGTAGAATCAGTTTATGATGAGGTATTAAATCGGGTAGTTGAGCTTACAAAAGAACTTAAAGTTGGTGATGCTAAAGATAATTTTGCGGCAGGACCTGTGGTGAATACCGCTGCGGTAAATAAAATCTTAAGCTATATTGAGATTGGTAAAGAGGAAGGTCGATTAATGGCGGGTGGAAAACGAGCCGAAACAGATAATCCTGGGCACTATATCGAACCAACTGTTTTCGCAGACGTAGCTGAAGACTCTAGAATTGCTCAAGAAGAGATATTTGGTCCGGTAACTGCCTTCATAAAAGCAAAAGATACAGACGATGCTCTCCGCATTGCGAATAGTACTGCATATGGGTTAACCGGCGCATATTTTAGTAAAGACCCAAAAAAATTAGACCAAGCTCTTAGAGAATTTAAAGTTGGAAATTTGTACATCAACAGAAAATGTACTGGAGCACTTGTTGGAGCTCAACCTTTTGGAGGTTTTAATATGAGTGGAACCGATGCAAAAGCTGGCGGAAGAGATTACTTATTGTACTTCTTACAGCCAAAATCTATGACGGTTAGACCTCACAAAGGAGTGGAGATAAGTCTTCCTGAGTTTAGCTATACTAAATAATACACGAATTCATATTCATAAACCTGCATTACTATACAATACAGGTTTATGATATACTTTGGTTTCATTGAAATTTGAATTATTTCAACACAAAACAAGAATATTCAATTATTGAAAATAACCCTCTAAAGAATTTCCTTTCAAAAAGTCTGAAACCTGCATCCTTTTCTTGCCAGGTGGCTGAATCTCCAATAATTCAATCGCTCCTTCCTTGCAGCCTACTAATAATCGTTCGTCTTTGATCAAAATCCTTCCCACATCAGTAAAAACATTAGTTCTAATTTTAGCTTTATACACATTTATTTTATTTCCATTAAGTAATGCAAAAGCGGTTGGGAACGGACTCAAACCTCGAATTTTGTTATATATGATTTCTGCTGGTTGATTAAAATCTATATGGCAATGTTCTTTGAATAGTTTTGGTGCGGGTGTAGCAAGTGTATCATTTTGGGGGTTAGTATCAACATTACCTTCACCAATCAAATTTACTGCTTCTAACAAAGCTTCGCTTCCAACATGCATAAGCCGGTTATAAACTTCGCCTGTATTCTCATCCCAACCAATTTCTGTTTCTCTTTGCAAAATAATTTTCCCCGTATCTACCTTTTCATCTAAAAAGAAAATGGTACATCCTGTCTTATCTTCGCCTCTCATAACTGCCCAATGAATAGGTGCAGCACCTCGATATTTAGGCAGTAGTGAGGCATGTAAATTTATAGACCCAATTCTTGGGATTTCCAAAATATGTTTTGGCAGTACACGAAATGCAACTACAACAAACAAATCTGCATTTATAGTACTCAGCCTTTGTTTAAACTCTACTGATTTTAGATCTTCCACCTCTAGTAATGGCAACCCATATTCTAGGGCTTTTACTTTAATGGGTGTTGGTGATTTCCCCCCTCCACGACCCCGCCTCTTATCCACATTAGTTACAACGGCGGTTATTGTATGGTTTGAATGATAAAGTTTTTCCAAACTTGGGATCGCAAAATCTGGAGATCCCATAAAAACAATATTCATATAAAATAATTATTCTTTCGGGGCTATTGGATAGTTGGTGTCTCGTTGTCCATTAGCAATTTCCTTTAAATCAGATTTATGCATTCTTCGTCTAAATGCACTTAAATAATCAATAAATAATTTACCATGTAAATGATCATACTCATGTTGAATTACACGAGAAGTCCATCCTGAGAATTCAGTAGTTCTTTTAATAAAACTAGAATCATAATACTCGATCAGTATTGTTTCTGGTCGGGAAACTTTATCTGTAATATCTGGGATACTAAAACCCAGTGCATTGAGATTCTTCTCCAAACC
>JAYPYN010000094.1:3171-8935 GCA_038154605.1 Balneolaceae bacterium | reverse complement strand
TTATATGCCCGAGCACTAAAAGCGGCTCAGCCAAATGCCAATGTTGTTGGATTAGACTTTTCTATGCATATGCTTGCAGAAGCACGTAGTAAAGCTGAAGCAGAACAAACAGACATGTATTTAGTTCGAGCAGATGGAAGAGAAATGCCTTTTTTTGGGAATACATTTCATGGTATTGTTATGGGTGGAACGCTCAATGAGCTAACCGATCCTGCGAAGGTACTATATGAAATAAATCGTGTATTAAAAAAAGATGGATGCTTATTTATGATGCACCTGCTTCAAAGCGATGTTTGGTATGGCCGTATCTTGCAGGAATCTGCTAGTTTAGGAGGTATTAAATTTTGGACAATTGATGAAAGCAATCAGTTATTCAAACAAAGTGGATTCAAGGTAGAAAAGCAAATTAAACGAGGAATTGTCTGCTTTACTAAGTTGGTGATATAATACTCGATATAAAGTAGGTGAATCTTCATTTCACTTCATAATTATTTGGGTATTGATGGAAAAACTCCTATCAAGTAAACCAATACTGTCAACCAATTGCCTGACTTCTACAAGAATTACTGAGTAGATTGTTAATTAATCATAATTCAGATAATTATGTCTATTTTTTGATGACAAATTTATTAAAAAACAAAGAGTTCAAAATTTAATTAATACATAACTCTCCATATCGTACAAAAAATCTGTATTAACCAAAAAAACGAATCAAATAGCGTACTAGAAAACTACACCCACCAGCTTTCCAGCCCACGCATGGTGAAGAATTCTGCAATGTTCTTTTGTAATGGTGATTGTGTCAACCGTGATACCCATTGATTTTTTAGCCAAGGAAAATGAGTAGCTCGTCCCATCCTCATATTCAATTCTGCTCTTCGGGCTACTTTTCGTGCCATTGGCTTTTGCTTGCTTTCATATACAAACATATCTGCAAGGGGTAAATCTTTAGAAATCCCCCTACAAAAAGACATCACATTTGCTAAATGCCACGCATCGAGCCAGCCTAAATTCATGCCTTGTCCACCTATTGGACTTACCACATGTGCGGCATCTCCTGCTAGAAGAATCCGATCTACCACAAAACGATCAGCAATATAATGCTGTACCCCAAAGCTACTGTAGGTGGTGCACGTGGAGGCATCTAGTTCTACATCAATGCGTTGTTTAATGAGTTCGGAAAGCAATTCTGGCGAAGGCTTTTCAGCATAACTCGGAGTTTTGGCTACCCAGCGCCGCATGTTATCTGGAAGAGGAAAACATTCAATCAATCCATCTTTAGGTAAATACACAACGGCATCATCCCCAAAATGAGTGGAATCTTTAAAATCACCCATCAAATACGTATCTGGATAGCGTTTTCCTTTGAATGGGATTCCTGCGGATTCTCTCACAAAACTATGTTTGCCGTCACAACCCACTACATAGCCTGTTTCTAAGGAATGGGTTTCTCCCTCTTTGTTAACCTCTAGTTGAACATAAAATGCTTCTTGGTGTAAGTGAGTTACTTCTGCGCCTTCTATAATGGAGTGCGGACTAACACGTAAAAGTTCCTCTTTTAGAATACGTTCGGTCTCAGATTGTGCCAAGAGAAGGATGAAGTTGTAGGGTGCTGGACAGGAACTAAAATCAATGGTTCCTAACTGTTTTTTGCCTGAATGGGCATGACCACGATGTACTTTCAAACCAGCTTGGAGGAAAGGACCTTCCATCCCAAGTTTCTCGAAAAGTTCTAGAGAAACTGGATGAATTCCTAAGGATCTAGATCCGCTCATTATTTTCGTTCGTTGTTCTATAATGGTACATGGAATCCCCCTATGATGTAAACAAAGTCCCAGAAAAAGACCCACAGGTCCGCCACCAATAACTACTACATCCTCAATATTCATGTTTTATCAAGGGTTAATAGAAGTCTAAAAAAAGGCATTTGATCAAGCGTCCATTTTTTTGGGATGATGCTTTTTAATTCATCAAAGGTAAAACTTCGCTGAATGGAGATAAGTCCATCTTTTTGTACAAATGATTTCCTATAGAATAGGATGCTTATCCATTTAAAAAGAAAATATCCGAAAACATTACGCTCGATATCACTAAAAATTATTTTTCGTTTTGCTAGCTGTACGGCTTGAAGCATTAACTCAATTACCGCAGGATTTTTTAAGTGATGCAGAACATGGTTAGAGATTACAAAATCAAATGTTGCACCATTTTCAATCAATTCAGATGAATGCATGTATTTGAATTGAACATTAATTGGGATCTCAACACTGGATACAAATCCCAAGGCGCGTTCGTCTAATTCAATGGCTAAAATTTGGATAGAAATTCCATCTTTTTTTGCCCATTTGGCAATCTTTAAGGGGATGTCTCCACCTCCAAAACCGATATCAAGAAGGGTATATGATATATTTCTGTTTTTACATAATGGACGAATATGTGTTTTGTAGATGTTGCGCCATCCAGAAAAAAGGCTATTAATGCTCGAAAATTGGCGATAGGTGTTATTGAGCGTATGTAGATCACAATCTGCTCGATCCATCCATTCTACGAGATCGGGGTTACGATGCTTTAAAAAATGAAGCATTAGTGTTTTATATAGGTAAAAATACCAGTTTCAATAGTTAAACCGGGACCAAATGCTATGGGTAACACTTTTGCTCCCGAATCTAGCTCATGCTTTCTAATTTCATCGAGCACAAATAAGATGGTAGCTGAACTCATGTTTCCGTATTGCGCCAACACATTTCTTGAAGGGATTACTTTTTCAGCGTCAATATTCATACTGTGTTCAACTTTATCCACGATGGCTCTACCCCCGGGATGTACTGCCCATATATCAATATCATTTTTTGTGATGTTCATTGTTTCAAACATGGGTTGCATAATATGATCGATGTTTGATTCGATGATGGATGGGATATAACTCGAAAGTACCATTTTGAATCCCGTATCGCTGATTGTCCAAGCCATGTCTTTTTCACCTTCATAGGCTAGAGAAGATGAAAATTCATCCATTCGATACCCATTTTTCTGAGGTTCTTTGGTTGATACAAGTACTCCGGCAGCTCCATCAGCAAAAACAGATGCGGCTAATATTTGATCAATATCGTCCGAAATTTGAAGATGAAGCGAACATAATTCGCACGTAATAATAAGCACAACAGCATTGGGGTCGGCTTTGCAAAATGACGCTGCCATTTTAAGCGCGGGGAAAGCAGCATAACAGCCCATAAAACCAATATGGAATCGCTGGGTGGATGGTGATAATCCCAAATGCCGAACCACTTCAAAATCGGGACCAGGGGCATAAAATCCTGTACAAGAAACGGTAATTACATGGGTGATGGATGCCGCATCTAAGCTTGGGTTTTGCTTCATCAATTGATCGGCAACCTGTAGAAAAAGTTTTTTTGATTCTCTTTCATAGATGGAGTTTCTTTCGCCCGTTGTGGGAGGAATTTCATTTCTGAATACGCGATTAAAAAAACCATCTTCGCTATCTTCGGAAAAATCGTAGTTTGCAGCATGGCGTTTTTCGATTCCCGACTGTGAATAAATACGATGTAAAATAGATCTAGTTTTACGGTCTCCAGGTACCGAATTTTTCATTATTTCTCGAACATTTTGTTGAAGTTCGAAGGTTTCGGGAACAGCGGTTGCTATGTCGTTGATGTATACAGCCATATCTAAGAATAATGCTTTTATTAAAGCTTCGGAAATGGTTATTTAACTTTTTAAACGTTTAGTTACCTAACAAAAATTTTTTACGATCTATTCATGGATGATACTTTTATTTCATTAACCCAAATCTAAGATGATGTACTCTAATTTATTTTTCATAGAACGATTTCATTTGGTGAACCATGAGTTGAATGAATTGTTAGAAGGGGTTGATGAGAATGTGTTTTAAGGGTTCCAAAACAAGGTGGATGGTCTATAGGAGAGGTTATAAGCCATGTAAATAAAACAACAGATTTGTATCTGTCTCAAATGGAACCTCCTTTCGATAAAAAAGGAGAGGTACTACCGAAAGGGGATAGCGAGTATAATATACCATGGACTTTACGTGCATTTGTTAAGGCTGTTAGTCCGGAGTTTAGCCTTAAATTAGGTACGTTTCCTGCTTTCTATCCTCAGAAAAAAGCAGATTTGAAGAGAGAAGCGTTATTATTCCACTTCAATCAAAACATGAATCGATTCGTAAAGATCGCAGAACGTGCAGAAAAAGAACATATAAACCTAGACAAAATTAAAGTTAGGAATCCCATTGTTAAGATTCTGAAGATGCCAGTGAGTGTTTGTCTCATCATTCATGAACGGCATACCCAACGACATATAGAGCAAATAAAGAGGCTTATCCCAAAAACATAGTTTCTTATTCTGATTAGAAACTTGGGTTGTTGTATTCATTAATTGCTTTTTGGACAAGATTTCGTTTTTCAAAATATGGAATCCATACACTTCCAGCAAAAATACCTATTCCAATAACAGGACCTGTTATATCTAGTTCGTCTTTATCAGCTTGGTTGGAGAGAGTGATACCTGCAATAGCTACACCTGCTATCGCACCAATCCATTGAACTGCTGTTAATCCATCTCGCTGTTTTAGATATTCCATACTAATGGGATTGTCATTTAGATGTTTTTTCAAATTGTATGCATTCGCTTTCATGAGTAGTCCATCATTTTTTGAAAAATATTCGACTTGAGAAGATGAAAATCCTCCCCCTACATAGAAGGAACCACCTCCTGGTGCACCTGTTGGCATCCAAGTTCCTCCGCTATAGGATGTTACAGTACGTGTATATAAATCAATATTCCCCTTAATAATACGCTCAGCCCAAGTATCACCATATCCTCGGTTCATTCGTATAAAATATCCGTCATAGGATTGAAAGCGATGTACATTTTTAAGCAGTATCTCTGTAGTATCGTTAACAATTAGTTTTCCTCTTTGGAAGATTTTTTCTACTCGCTCAACGTTGCCTTCTATGATGGTTCCATCTTTTAATTCTACGAATTGATTGTCTTGTGCAAAAGATATAGTAGAGTAAAGGAGTACAATAAAAATAGTAGTTATATTTCGCATAATTTTAACTTTTCAAGTTTGGACTTAGAGATAACTGTACGCCAATGTAATAAGATGGTTTTGGTATTTCAATTTTTTTTTATAGTTACTTTTTAGCATTAGCAGTCATTATATGAAATCGCATATTATGAAAAATAGCAGCAACAGAAAGTCCAGAAATCAATCCAATCCAAAGCCCACCAGCACCAAAATCTGTTACAATACCAAGATAATATCCTACTGAAAATCCAATCAACCAGTAAGATATGAGGTTAAAAATCATGGGCATTCGTGTGTCTTTCAGACCTCGTAAGGCACCAAAACCTCCGACTTGCAAGCCATCAGAAATTTGGAATAGTCCAGCATAGAAAATTAACGAAACTGCGAGTTCCATTACTTCAAGATCATTGGTGTAAATACCCACAATGGTTTCTGGAATACAAAAGATCAAGATTGCGGTAAATATCATGATGGCAACACATACCGATGTGCCTAGGAATCCTCTAAAGCGTGCTTTTTTTAGTGAACCTTGGCCAACAGCAAGCCCAACTCTTTGGGAAATTGCCATTGAAAGACCAAAAGGGATCATAAAAAAAGTTGCGGCAATATTGATGGCGATTTGATGTGAAGCGGATGCAGTAACAGAAAGCGTACCCATTAAAATACTAACCGCTGCAAATAATAATACTTCTAGCG
>JAYPYN010000094.1:0-3161 GCA_038154605.1 Balneolaceae bacterium | reverse complement strand
CTAATTCCATTGGGTATTCCCACGGTTAAAATTTCTTTTATATATTTCCAATCCGGACCCTTAGTGCGAGCAAAAATGTGAAACCGTTTTAATGTTTTCAAAGAAGCGGTAAAAATAATCATGCTCAATCCGCCTGCGAGTTGTACTATAGTGGTTGCATATCCAGTGCCTTCTGCACCCATAGCAGTAAACCCAAGTTTACCATACATCAAAATATAGTCCATTGGTATGTTCAAGATTAGCATGAATAATGCCATATACATGGCCGGTTTTGTTATAGCTAAACCTTCTGTGAAGTAACGTAAGCCTGCAAAAGTGAGCAATCCAGGGATACCCCAAGAAATAGCTTTTAAATATTCTGATGATTTAGGAATAATCTCCGAATCAACGTTTAACCAAACCATAATTAGATCAAGATGGCGGATCAAGAAAAAAGAAGGGATTGTAAGAAAGCCCACCATCCACAAAGTTTGCCGAGCGGATTTACCAATTTCATCAAATTTTCTAGCCCCCAAATAATGAGATACGATGGGATTGATAGCCACCAAAATAGCCATTCCAAATAGAGAAACAGGTAAATACAAGGCATTTCCAACGGCAACACCAGCTAAATCGGCCGCCGATAAGTTTCCAGCCATAATAGTATCTGTTACATTTAAACCAATACCTAGCAGTTGAGTACCAACGATTGGTAATCCTATACGAAGAAGGATGGATACTTCTTTTTTTATTTCTTGGGATGAGTGCTTCAAATTGGCTACAGGTAAAAGTGAATGGTACGAAAATTCAATCCAAGAAACTTTTCGGCGAAAATTTTAAAGAGGAAAAGATATTTTAAAGGTAGTTCCTTTTTTTGGAGAACTTTCAAAGGTAATAGTGCCTGAATGCTCTTCAATTATTTTTTTAGTGATGGCGAGACCAAGCCCCGTGCCAGAAGTTTTTGTAGAAAAATTTGGTAAAAATATATGCTGAGCTTCTTTTGAAGAAATACCAATTCCATTATCGATGACAAATATGTCAACGGATTTACCGTCTTTGTCCCAACGTGTTTTTATTTTAATCCAACCGTCATCAGAAATTGCTTCTTCTGCATTTTTTATAATATTAACCAATACCCGTCGAAGTTCGTCGGGTACGCCAGAAATGATGAACTCGCGGTTGTCGAAATCAGTCGAAATTTCACTTTTGCTCTCTTGATACATTAATACTACAGAACTAATTAACGTATTTACTTTAATTTCTGTGAACTGGTCGGTAGTTGGTCTAGCGAATTTTGAAAAATCTGAAGCGATCTTATTTAATGCTTCGATTTGTTCGATCATACTTTTTGTTATTGCAGAAATACGAGGTTTATCTAGCGATAGGTGCTTTTCGGTTTGATGTAGTTGTCTCTCTAAATGTTGCAAGTTCAATTTCATTGGAGTAAGAGGATTTTTTATTTCATGCGCTACTTGTTGCGCCATCTGTTTCCATGCTTCCTCACGTTCGGTTTTTGCCAGTTCTTCTTGCAATGTTTTTAATTTTGCAGCCATAGCATTATATGCTTTTGCAAGAATGCCTATTTCGTCGTTCGAATGAATTTTAAGGCGGGTATCAAGGTTACCTGCCGATATTTTTTCCAATCCTGCTTCGAGCGTTTTAAGAGGAGCTGTAATTTTGGCGCTTATAAAGCCAATAATTAAAATTAGGATACTAAAAATTAATACGTAGAAAGCCACTAAATAGCTTGTATTAGAAAGTAATTGGTTATAAAAATCAGGGGTTTTCAAAAACGTGGGAATAGCCACCATACCCGCTATGGTATTATCTGCATTTAGCCAAGGTTGATATCCAATCATTAGTTCTTGATCGCCAATTGTTTGAATATCAATCACAATTTGGGCGCCATTAGCAACTATTTGTTGATAAATAGGCCAAGGAATAACAGTAGGAATTAAATGTTGATTATAAATGGGTGGGGTGGTTGAGTGTTCAAGACTTCCATACTTATAAATGGAAGCGTCAACACTTAAAACGGCGGTAATATCCTCTAAATAATCGGAAGTAACTACTTCCATATCGCGTGTAGCATTACTAAGAGTTTCCGTGAGTATGCTTAGTTTCTCACGTAGCGCATCTTGAACATTAGACCTATTTTGAGATTCAAAAATTAATGATGTTGCCCCTATTAGTAAAAATAAACAAACAATACTTGCAATAATGGCTCTATCAATAAGTCGATCACGTATTCGTCTAGATTCGGAATGGATCAAGGATTTATTTGGTCGCCTAAATAGGAGTAAGAACAATAGAATGGGTACTGATACGGTGAAAAAAATGCGTAGAAAAACATAGAGAATCTGCGGAAATGCAATTTTTTGGTAAGCTACTCTAATTACACTTCCATTTTTTGCGATGTGAAAACGTTCTTTAAGCATCATATTTTGCATGCTTTTGCTTTGAATGTACACTGAATCTTGCTCTAACTTTTTTAAAATAGAGGAAGGAAGTATCCCATAATCGGGAATAGAAGCCAATGTACCACTAACTATCGATCGTGCCGGAATGCCTTCTTTATATTCTGTAAATGCAAAAGCTGTTTCTTCTGGGGATTGAATAGTTCCATTAACTACCGATCGAAAAGGTCTATTTAATTCGGGCACCTCTTTATACAGTGTTGCTAACAACCATCCACTAATAGTTGTAGAGTTTCTACTTTTAAAAATGGGAATCCATCCCAGCATGAAATAGGAATAATCTGCATTAACTGTTCTAATGGGTTTGCTTCTTAAAACAGGGCGCAAGTTATCTTTTCTAATGCGCTCTTCTTCATAAGGGATAATTAATTCATCAATACGAAAATCTGTAGTCCATTGAGGTACCGATAGGTTGGTATTGTATACCGCTTGTGGAGATCCGTTTTTATCAATTAATTGAATAGAAAAAGAATATGCTAACCATTCTTCGATAAGCAGATTATTTATGATCTGTTCAAAATTTGAAACACTTTATAACGAAATACTTCGGACTTCCGAGGAAGCCGTGGTCAATAAATCCGTGATAACCTGACGTATTTTTGCCTCGTTATCTTCTTCAAATACTACTGAGGATTCATTTAGCTTGGTTTTTAGTACTTCATCAAAAGAAAAATAAATGGTAGAGGTAAAAGAACAAGCCACCAT
>JAYPYN010000093.1:5490-8946 GCA_038154605.1 Balneolaceae bacterium | reverse complement strand
TTAATTAATGGCAAAAGTTTCAACTGCAGATTTCAGAAATGGATTAGTTCTAAACATGGATGGCGAATTATATTCCATATCTGAATTCCAACATGTGAAACCTGGAAAAGGTCCAGCTTTCGTAAGAACCAAGCTTAAAGGTATTGTGAACGGTAAAAATATCGATAAGACTTGGAGATCTGGAGAAAAAACGGAATCTATACGCGTCGAAAATCGGGAATATCAGTACCTATACAACGATGGTACTATGTTTTATTTTATGAATAACGATACGTATGAGCAAATTCCTATAGCTCCTCATCAGGTAGAACGGCAAGATTTTTTAATTGAAGGTCAAACTTGTAAAGTATTATTTAATGCTGATGACGAACAAGTACTCTATGCTGAGCCTCCAGATCATTTAATTTTAACAGTAGAACAAACAGATCCCGGCGTAAAGGGCGATACCGCACAAGGTGGAAGTAAGCCTGCTACACTTGATTCGGGAGCAGTGGTAAATGTTCCACTATTTATTCAAGAAGGTGAAAAAATACGGGTTGATACTAGAACAGGGTCTTACTTAGAACGCGCAAAATAAATACATATGGATTTAAAACTGATAAAAAATATTCTAACAATGATCTCTGACAGCGATGTAAACGAAGTTTCCATCGAAGAAGGAGATTTTAAAATTAAAGTAAAAAAAACTGGAGCGGTTGAACAAATAACCTACACTCAGCCACTTGCAGCCGCACCAGTACCGTTACCGACTGCTCCTGTTGCAGCTCCTTCTCCTGCAGCTCCAACAAATGCTGCACCAAGCACCGCTGCCCCATCTGCTTCAAAAGGAGATACCATGAAATCTCCTATCGTGGGAACCTTCTACCAAGCGGCATCGCCTGAATCTGATGCTTTTTGTAAAGTCGGCGATGTAGTTAAAAAAGGTCAAACGCTTTGTATCATCGAAGCGATGAAAATCATGAATGAGATAGAAGCTGAATATGCTGGTACTATTAAAGAAATACTTGTATCAGATGGAACACCGGTTGAGTATGATCAACCATTATTTATTATCGAAAAAAACTAAAATTACATGTTTAACAAAATTCTAATTGCGAATCGTGGAGAAATCGCTCTTCGAATTATCCGAACATGTAAAGAATTAGGCATTAAAACGGTTGCTGTTTATTCTACTGCCGATGCCGATAGTTTACATGTGAAATTCGCAGACGAAGCCGTTTGTATTGGACCTCCGGCTAGTAAAGATAGTTACTTAAAAATACAAAGTATTTTAGCAGCTGCAGAAATTACAAATGCAGAAGCTATCCATCCAGGTTATGGGTTCTTAGCAGAAAATGCAGAATTTTCTCGCATATGCACCGAGCACGATATCAAATTTATTGGGCCTTCTCCAGAAGCAATTTCAAAAATGGGCGATAAAGCTGTAGCTAAAGCCACTATGATTGCCAACAAAGTGCCTGTTGTACCAGGTAGTGAAGGTGTAGTTGCAACCTATGAGGACGCAAAAAAGGTGTGTGAAGAAATTGGATACCCATTAATTATAAAAGCATCTGCTGGTGGTGGCGGAAGAGGTATGCGTGTTGTTGAAAAAGCCTCTGAGTTAAAGAAAAATTTTGAAATGTGTACTAGTGAGGCTGCTAGCGCTTTTAATAATCCAGAAGTATACATCGAACGTTTTGTAAAAAACCCTCATCATGTGGAAATCCAAATTTTGATGGATCAGCATGGTAATGGTGTTCATTTAGGCGAGCGAGACTGTTCTTCCCAACGACGCCATCAAAAAATACTTGAAGAAGCTCCCTCCCCACTATCTACTCTAGAACTAAGAGAAAGTATGGGCTCATCTGCCGTAAATGCTGCAAAATCGGTTAACTATGAAGGAGCCGGAACGGTAGAATTTTTGGTTGATGATGACCTTAATTTCTATTTCATGGAAATGAATACAAGAATTCAAGTAGAGCACCCTGTAACCGAAGAAATTACTGGCTATGATCTCATAGAACAACAAATACGTATTGCAGCTGGAGAATCGATTGCAGATATGGAAGTTGAATTAGAAGGACATTCAATTGAGTGTAGAATAAATGCAGAGGATCCAGCACATGGCTTTAGACCTTCGGCTGGAGTAATTACTGTATTTCATCCTCCTGGAGGTCATGGAGTTCGTTTAGACACACACGCTTACTCTGGGTATCGCATTCCTCCTTTTTACGATTCAATGATCGCAAAATTAATTGTTACTGCTCCAACGCGTAAACAGGCAATCATCAAAATGAAACGTGCCCTAGAAGAATTCATCATTGAAGGAATTAAAACTACCATTCCTTATCATATTCAGTTATTGGATGATCCAAACTTCAACGCCGGCTCGTTAACTACAAAATATTTAGAAACTTCTTTCAACTATATACCAGAGGGCACCGAATGAACATCCCTTCCGATTTAAAATACACCAAAGAGCACGAATGGATTCGTGATAATGGCGATGGTACTGTAACTATTGGAATTACTGATTTTGCCCAAAGCGAACTCGGTGATATAGTATTTGTTGAATTGGAAGACGAAGGATCTGAGTTTTCTCAAGACGATACTTTTGGAACCGTTGAAGCTGTAAAAACAGTATCTGACCTCTTTGCACCTTTGGATGGCGAAGTGGTTGAATTAAATCCGGAACTGGAAGATAATCCTGAATTAGTAAATGACGATCCTTATGGTGATGGTTGGATGATCAAAATGAAAATTACTGATTCATCACAGCTAGAAGGGTTACTTTCTGCCACTGATTATGCGGATATTACTGCTTAAACGGAAAAATTAATGAGTCGCCACAGCGAATGGATCTTAATTCTTGATTATGGTTCTCAATTCACACAATTAATAGCTCGAAGACTTCGTGAATTTAATATTTATTGTGAAATTCACCCATACAATGTTGGGTTAGACGAAGTTCTAAGTCCCCAGCCTAAAGGAATAATACTCTCTGGCGGACCTATGAGTGTAAATGATGAAGAGGCTCCACATCTACAAACTCAGATATTTGATTGGGATGTACCAATATTGGGTGTTTGCTATGGATTACAGCTTCTCTCACATACGGAAATACCGGGAAGCGTAGCAAAAGCTGATAAACGTGAATATGGTCGTGCTCATTTAGTAATTGATCATTCTAGTGATCTGCTAAAAAATATAGACAACGGTTCTGTTGTTTGGATGAGTCATGGGGATCATATCCATACCCTCCCCGACTCTTATGAAATTATCGGACACACAAAAAACGCTGAAGTCGCAGCTGTTCGCCATCGATCAAAATCAATTTTTGGTGTACAGTTTCATCCAGAAGTAGCACATACCGATTGTGGTAAACAGTTATTCAAAAATTTTGCATTCGATATTTGTGGTTTATCAGGTGACTGGACGGCTTCTTCTTTTATTGACGAACAAATTGAAGCCATACGC
>JAYPYN010000093.1:0-5480 GCA_038154605.1 Balneolaceae bacterium | reverse complement strand
GAGTAGATTCTACCGTAGTTGCTACATTAATTCACAAAGCCATTGGAGATCAACTCGAGTGTGTTTTTGTAAATAATGGTTTACTTCGTAAAGATGAATTCGAAGAAGTTTTACATCTTTACACTAGAGATTTGCATTTACCAGTTCGCGGAGTTGATGCTACTGATCTATTTATGGAGCGGCTAGGTGGTATTTCCGATCCAGAAACAAAAAGAAAAATTATCGGTGTTTCATTTATTGATGTTTTTGAGCAAGAAATTGGCAATGATTCCGAATTTAAATATCTGGCTCAAGGTACATTATATCCAGATGTAATTGAAAGTGTTTCGTTTAAAGGGCCATCTGCCACTATAAAATCTCATCATAACGTAGGTGGCCTACCCGATAAAATGAAACTAGATCTGATTGAACCCGTTCGTGAATTATTTAAGGATGAAGTTCGAGAAGTTGGTCGAGCATTAGGAATACCAGAACATTTTATTGCAAGACACCCCTTCCCTGGTCCTGGTTTGGGAATTCGTGTAATTGGTGATCTTAGCAAGGAACGATTAGATCTACTTAGAGAAGCCGACAAAATTTTTATCGATGAACTCAAAAAAAATGAGTTATATAGCCAAGTATGGCAAGCACTAGTTGTTCTTTTACCCGTGCAAAGTGTTGGTGTAATGGGCGATGAGCGTACTTATGAATTTACCGTGGCATTACGTGCCGTAACTAGTATCGATGGAATGACCGCAGATTGGGCACATCTCCCCTACGATTTCTTAGCGCATGTCTCAAACAGGATTATTAATGAAATAAAGGGTATTAATAGAGTGGTGTACGATATAAGCTCTAAACCACCAGCAACCATCGAGTGGGAATAGCGAACATTTTGTGATGTAATAGGTGTAAGGAACAAAACAACTTAAAATCCATGAAAAAAATTATTCTTAGCCTCCTTTTTACTCTACTTTTTCTACCCGCGTCTTTTGCTCAAACCATTGAAATGGGTAAAGAATTTTACCAACAAGGTGATTATGAGAGAGCTATTTTTATATTCGAACGCTTAGACAGCGACGAAGCTACACTATTTTTAGGTAAAAGCTATTTCGCAGAACGAAAATATCTAAAGGCAATAAATACCCTTTCTATCCTTGATAATACAACTCATCAACAATGGATTGCTGAAAGATACTACACTACTGCCTTGGCTCATTTTCAACTTAAAAACTACGCTGAATCTCTTGAAAGTTTACAGCCATTACTAAACTCAAAGCCCTTTTCTGATTTCCAGCAATTAGCAAAGCAAACTTATAACGATATTATCGCATTCCTTACACCTCTTCAAACATTTGATGTTTTTAAATCAGTAGCTAAAGAAGAAATTCGCCTAGATATTCTTGAATATTGGATTGGTAAACTCGACTATGCAACAGCTATGGCATACGTTTCTTTATTTGAAGATGCGACTTTAAATCAACAATCATTACGATTAAACCGACTAAAAACGCAATTAGCTGATTCAGTTACATACACCAATAACGTAGCTCGTTCACATTCACTTTCAGCGCCTAAAGGAATTGCCTACAATATTGGGGTACTGTTACCAGTTTTTGATTTCGAAAGCGCTGAATACGAAATACCACAACACATTTACTTTGGTATTCAATTAGCAGTAGAACAATTTAATAGCAAGAACACCGACCAGAAGGCTTTTATAACCTATCGAACTACCAATAATCAAAATCAAACCAAAGAAAATATTATCTCTGATTTAGTTATACATAATGATGTAGATGTAATCATTGGTCCGTTATTTTCTAATACAGCAAAAGATTTTTCGAAATATGCAGAAGATTATAAAGTACCCATGGTTCTTCCACTTGCAAATGCCGATGAATTAGATCTCTATAATAACTACGTGTTTCAATTAAACCCTACATTTGGTTCTCAAGGTAAATTAATGGCTCGTAAGGCGTTAAATATAGGGTATGATACTTTGGGTGTAATTGTAGAAAAAAAATCGTTAGGTGCGCCTGCTGCTAGAGCATTTCGCCATGAAGCTGAACGGTTAGGAGGATATGTAGAATATTATTTTGAAGAAAATTTTGAAGAATTAGGATATGACATCCGAGACTACACTAAATTTTTTACAACAGATACTCTAGATTCTGTAGCTATGGTTAAAGCTATATATGCACCATTTACTGGTACCATCGCACAAACATTAATCGAGAGCCTACTAACTGATTTAGAAGCGATGAGAAGTGAGGTAGCCATTTTAGGCTCCGAAGAATGGCAAGATATAAATATTGAAGCTCGTAGATTAGACTCTACACAAATTTATTACTCAAAGTCTTTCGATATCGACACTAGCACAACATCAGCTAGAGAATTTATTTCTGAGTTTAGAATTAGATATCAAACAGAGCCAAATGAATTCGCATTTATTGGTTTTGATGCAGCATCAATTATTCTTGATCAGCTAAAATTAGCAAAAAATCCGGCTTATCTACGGCGCTATTTAAGAGCAATAAAGAACTATAAGGGATTGAGTATTGATGTAAGTTTTAATGGTACACATGTAAATGAAGCCGTTTCTATAGAAAAGCTAAATACAAAAGAAGATGTTGTTAATGATTAAATCTGGGATTTAATTTCTTACAAACAACCACTTGATAGTTTTATAGAATCCAAGACCTACATATCCGATTAAACCTGGTTTACGCTCCCTATCTATATTAACTGTTAAGGTTGAAAACTCAGAATGATATTCTAACCTCTTAATTTTACCCGTATAGAGATCAATAATTTCATTAAGTCTTTCTAATTCATGTTCTACTTTTAAGGCAGCAGATACATTTTCTGCTCTTGCTAAAAGCTCCAAGTACCTATCTCTCGACTTTTTTGCGTTTTCAAGCCTGATTTGATAATCCAGATGTTCTTCGGTTACATCTTGTTCATTAATATTTTTTCTAGTCACAGTGCCAAGTTTAGAAACTGCATCCACAGCATTTTCTAATTGGTTACTTTTAATTCTTAGTACGGTAAAACTATTTCTAATGTGTTGTACATATCCTTGATGAGCGTTAGCTATCCATTTTAAGCTGGCAATGGTACTATCAATATCTTCTACAAGTATAGATAAATCTGCTGTATATAGAATTGTTCTATCAAGTTTTTCATCGGCAGGAGCATCATTGAGGGAAATAATTTTATTCTTTGCTGAAAATGAACTTCCACTATATGATTCTAAATTATGCATAGACGAAGAACACCCAAAAAACATTGCAAGGCTTAGAATAAAAGAACAAGTTGAAATAATGGTTTTCATGATTACAGAAATTAATTTTTTGATTTGAGCTAATTGGTTTGCTCTTGGTTCATTTCGTCTTGAATTCGTTTGATTCTGTATTGTTCCCTTAACCATCTACGCCATTTATCAGACGCTATCTGATGTTCTTCAAAAGTAGTAGAAAATTCATGTCCTCCTTCGGGATTAGCAACCATATATAAATAACCATGTGTTGCCGGCCTCAAAGCTGCTAATATGGAACTTTCACTCGGGTTTGTAATAGGTGCTGGGGGTAATCCACTAATCAAATAAGTATTAAAAGGATGATCAAACTTATAATCTTCAAAAAGTAATCTTCTACGTTCGCCAAGGGCAAAATTTACGGTAGGATCTGCCTCTAATCTCATTCGTCGTTTTAATCTATTCCAATACAAACCCGCTATAATTGTTTTTTCATCTTCCAGCTTGGCCTCCCATTCCACAATAGATGCCATTGTTAAAATATCTGATAGTGTAAATTTTAAGGATTGAACCTCTTGATCATATTTCTTTGTAATCAGTCTATCAAATTCAGATAACAATCGATTTATAATATCGGCGGGGCTAGATGTCCAATACAGCTGGTACGTATTCGGAAGCATACGCCCTAATAATTCATAACGTGTAATATTGTGGGTATTTAAGAATACCGTATCACTAAAAAGCTTTGCAAAAGAGGTAGAATCAATGCGTAGTTGAGACGAAATGGATTGCACAAATTTCTGTTCTGTAATTCCCGGTAAAATCACTACATCAACAGGATCCTGTATCCCTAAAGCGATCTTCGACAGAAAATTATCGTAAGAAAATTCGCCCATAAAGCTATAATTTCCAGGCTTAAAAACTCTCCACCCAAGCAAACGTGTAGCCCATTCGAGTTCTTCTTCATCAAAATCAATAAATGATTGATTTTTTAGTTTAGATATTAGAGTAGTTATGGATGAACTACTATCCAGTTGAATTATTGAAGTTTCTGAAAATGTTAATGCTTTGTTAGAAGATAAACGATCTTGTCGTGAAGCAAAGACAAACATCGTAGAAAAAAATAATAGGGTTATTCCTCTTAAAACCTCGTCTTTTTGAAAGGAAAAAAATCTAAAAATATCCATTTTTAAAGATAATAAACTTACAGGATTGGAATACATCACAAAAAACAAAAAAAGTAAATGCATCATCGCAACTCTCTCTAAATACTATCGTAGATGCGTAGCGAAGAGCAAAAAGCTTTTGATGCAATTAAGCAACAAATGCCCTAAAGAGCCTTGAATTTTGAGTAGTTCAGGGCTCTTTTTATGCATACAATAAAAGAGTGGCTCAATACATTTAGTCGATTGGTTGATCGAAAACAGAAATCAGAAACAGCATATGCGTGTTTAATTCTTTATTGATAAGTGTTGCGCCTTTATAAATATCATCCCTCGATACACTCGCTGCAAAATTCAAAGTTTTAAGTTTCTTGTTTACTGATTTAGGCTTCATTCCTTTGAATCCCGTTGGTCGCATTAATGAAACGGCGTGCATAAAACCAGAAATTTCATCACACGCAAAAAGATAGCGCTCTATTTCAGTAGTTGGCTCTTTTCCTGTGCGCCCCGGAGCATGTGCTTTAATTGCTTCGATTACTGCATCAGAATAACCAAAGAGTGGTAGAATTTCATTTACTGCTTTATTAGGGTGTTCATCTGGATATTTTTCCCAGTCTAAGTCGTGCAACATTCCCGCTGTCCACCAGTCTTCTATTTCTAGTTCAGTTTTATTTAGAGATTTTGCATAATGTTCCATAGCGGTAGCTACCATTTTACAATGATGAACAAGAGCATCATTTTTTATATACTCTCTAACTAATTCACTCGTTTTTTGCCGTGATATCATTTTAATTCGAACGTTATTTCATAATCATAGATTATAAATATATTCATCCATAAATTGCTAAATATTAATGCTGAATTCCATGAACAAATTTATTCCATTATTATGTGTACTTTTTGTAAGTGGATGTATCAATAATTCTGAGAATGTAGTTGTAGAACCTAAATCTGATGTTAGTTTTTCAAATGAAGTACGCCCTATTTTAGTTGAATACGGATGCATTTCATGCCATTCTAATGGTGCATTAAATCTTAGTAGCTATGAAACTATTTTAAATAGTAATGGCTCACAATAT
>JAYPYN010000092.1:8170-9083 GCA_038154605.1 Balneolaceae bacterium | reverse complement strand
CATCCTATGATATCCAAGTATAAAAACGCTCTTCTTTGGTAGGGTTGGTTGCGTATTTCAACTAAACGATTTCTCAATTTGATGAATTCCTTTTTAAGATATTGAGGCTCAACGGATCTTAAGTTGCGTAAAAATTTAAGCACCTCCTCTTGCACAGAATTCAGATCATTCATTTTTCTAATGAAACGGTAGGTTGATCTAACCTGATACTCAACAAGAGATTGATTGCCGAGTTCGAAATGAGCAATCAGGCTTAATATCCGAGAAAAACAATGGATGTCTTCCCTTAGTCTTGGATCTGGATAATTGATGATTTTATTAAGATAGGTTATTGCTGTTCTAAATTTGCCAGCACCGAAATAAAGACACGCTATTTTATAATAAAATACAAGTATGCGATGTGGATCGATTCGAAATTGAAATTTTGCTATCTCCTTCTCTAAAGTGGGTACGATTGCTAACCCTTCGCTAAATCTTCCAGTCATAAAATAGGAGTTGATCACGCCTGTGTAATAGTACTGGAAACCCAAGGTTTCTAAATTTTCGTTAGAACGAATAGGAGGATTGTCGATAAATTCCTTTAATAGATGTACTGTTTTGGTATGTTTTTCATGATGTCCTAAGATAAAAAGGGCTTCTAACAACACATGTAAGCCTTTTAAATACCAAACAGGTTCTATTGCCAACATATTTTTATTCTTTTGGAATAGCTCAAACCATTTCTGTGCATATCTGTATTGCATTAGAAAGTCCTGCACAATTAAGCTATACCAAGCGTAGGACACGTTTAAATAAAGTTCATCAAAAAAATTCAGTCTTTCTAGATTGATTTGCTTTAGAGAATTATCAAAAAAGTTTTTTGTGATCTCGAAATCACGTTTACTGCGTACATGTCCTGCTTTAATGTATATTC
>JAYPYN010000092.1:4273-8160 GCA_038154605.1 Balneolaceae bacterium | reverse complement strand
ATCGTAGAGACAGATTTGATAAGGAATGGTATCGATTAACTGATTCAACAGTTTGCTCGGTTTCTTCGATTAAACCATCAGCTCTATTTCTTAAACTTCGTGTGATGTATTGGGATTCAATTAATTTTTCGAAACTCAATATTTCGGTAGTAAGAATTATTCTATGGTTTTGATATGAAAGTGTTTTTGCCTTATCAAGAATCTTCAAACTCTGCTTATATAAGCCCTTATCGTATAATATTCTAGCATAATCAATTTGCTCTCTTAATTGGATGTCTATGTTATGGCTTACATAATTAAGGCGGAGACTCACTAGAATTTGTTTGTATAAGTGTGCCTTAAGGTTTGAAAATTGAACTTTTTTTAAATCACTTATCTTCGAATAAATAATTTCTTCATCATATTCTTTGGCTTTATCAATAGCATCAAAAAGTTGGATAAATTTTGCAGTTGATGAACTAGTTCGTGTAGCAAAAATTTTAAATCCTCGTTTCTCAGCTTTAGAAAGAGATTTAATGAGTTGATAAAGATAATCGTTTGGTTGGTTGGGCATTGTAGAAAAACTAAGCGATAAGGGTATTTATCAAAAATAAAATAAATAACTTAGATAAATAAAAAATTAACGTGTAAAATGTTGGATGTTGTAATATGAAATGAATGCGGTTTCAGAAAATTTAATCATGCCTATATTTTAGGCGACAATCACTTACACAGCAATCTGTAAGTGTATGATGTAAAATTAGAAATGATTAGATCAATGCCAAATAAACGTATTCAAATTTTTGATACAACATTGCGCGATGGAGAACAAGTTCCTGGCTGCCAGCTTAATACCGACGAAAAAATTGAAGTCGCTATGGCGCTGGAATCTCTTGGCGTTGACGTGATGGAAGTTGGTTTCCCCATTTCTAGTCCCGGCGATTTTTATTCTGTAAATAGGATAGCCCAAATCATCAAAGACACTACAGTTTGCGCCCTTTCTCGCGCAGTCGAGAAAGACATCGAAGTAGCAGCTGAAGCTCTCAAAGGCGCTACAAAACCTAGAATACATACCGGAATTGGAACTTCTGATAGTCATATTTTTGACAAATTAAAAACCACTCGAGAACACGTTATCGAACGAGGAGTAGCAGCAGTAAAATTTGCAAAAAAATATGTGGAAGATGTAGAATTTTATGCAGAAGATGCAGGGAGAACCAATAACGAATTCTTGGCTCAAGTAATAGAAGCGGTTATAAAAGCAGGCGCAACGGTTGTGAATATCCCAGACACTACCGGATATTGTTTGCCTTGGCAATATGGCGAGAAGATAAAATATCTTGTAGAAAATGTAGCAGGTATACACAAAGCTACGATTTCAACACATTGCCATAACGATCTTGGATTAGCAACGGCAAATTCAATAGCCGGTGTTGTACATGGAGCAGGGCAGGTTGAATGCACCATCAACGGTATTGGTGAAAGAGCTGGTAATGCATCATTAGAGGAAGTTGTTATGATTATGCGGCAACATAGTAATTTGGATTATGATACTGGGATAAACTCAAAATGCTTGAAGAGCATGAGCGAACTGGTATCAACAAAAATGAGGATGCAAGTTCAGGCAAATAAGGCTATTGTCGGGGCAAATGCTTTTGCACATTCCTCTGGTATACATCAAGATGGTGTAATAAAATCGCGCGAAACCTACGAAATAATTAATCCAAGCGATGTTGGAGTTCATGAATCTTCCATCGTTTTAACAGCCAGAAGTGGACGTGCAGCCTTAAACTTTAGAGCAAAAAAATTAGGATTCAATGTTACTCGCGAAGATATGGATATGTATTATCAAGAGTTTCTAAAAGTAGCAGATGCAAAAAAAGTGGTGCACGATAAAGATTTGATTTCACTATTTTCTAAAACAGAAGTGAAATCGGCATAATACATGGCAAAAACATTATTTGAAAAAGTTTGGGACAGGCATGTGGTCTCAAAAGTTGACGGCGGACAAGAAATACTATTCATTGATCGACATCTAATTCACGAAGTAACAAGTCCACAAGCTTTTGATGGCATTCGTAAACGAAAAATTGGATTGTTTAGAAAGAATCGCATCGTGGCTACCGCTGATCACAACGTGCCCACCAAAGATCAACATTTACCAATAAAAGATTTTTTATCTAAACATCAAGTAGATACTCTTACAAAAAATTGTGAAGATTTTGATATAGATTTATACGGATTGGGGCATCCTTTTCAAGGCATTGTACATGTAATTGGCCCCGAACTTGGTATCACCAAACCAGGTATGTCTATTGTATGTGGAGATAGCCATACATCTACACATGGCGCATTTGGTAGCATCGCTTTTGGGATAGGTACTTCTCAAGTAGAACAAGTGATGGCTACGCAGTGTTTGCTACTTCAACGCCCAAAAACAATGCGTATCACCGTTGATGGTACTCTTGGGAAAGGGGTGTTTTCCAAAGATGTAATCCTGTACATAATCTCTAAGTTGGGAACAGCTGGAGGAACCGGTTATTTTGTGGAATATGCGGGTTCCGCAATACGATCGTTATCGATGGAAGCTAGAATGACTATTTGTAATATGAGTATTGAGATGGGTGCTCGTGGTGGCATGATTGCCCCTGATAGTGTAACATTTGAATATGTAAAAGGACGCGATCATGCTCCAAGAGGAGATGATTGGACTAAAGCAGTAGATTTTTGGAGTACGCTCTATTCTGATGAAGATGCAATTTTTGACAAAGAATATCATTTTCATGCATCAGATATAGAACCAATGATTACCTATGGAACAAATCCAGGAATGGGCATAGGAATCACTCAACACATACCAACAAGTCAAGAATATGAACACCCAGCATCATTAGAAAAAGCTCTAAAATATATGGGATTAGAAGAAGGCGAATGTTTACTCGGTAAACCTATCGATAATGTATTCATTGGTAGTTGTACAAACAGTAGAATCGAAGATCTACGCATTGTTTCCGACTACGTAAAGGGAAAGAAAAAAGCACCTAATGTATTTGCAATGATAGTTCCTGGCTCTAAGCAAGTAGAAGCACAAGCCAAGAAAGAAGGTATTCATGAAATTTTAGAATCTGCAGGATTTGAACTTAGAGGTCCGGGATGTTCGGCTTGCCTTGGAATGAATGAAGATAAAATACCCAAAGGTGAATATTGTGTATCCACCTCAAACAGAAATTTCGAAGGTAGGCAAGGCCCTGGTGCTAGAACCATGTTAGTGAGCCCATTAACCGCCGCTGTTATAGCAGTAGAGGGTAAAATTGTGGATTTGAGAAATTATTTAGATCAAGAGGTAACAGTCTAGTGGAAAAATTTAATGTACTGAAAACCACAGTTGTTCCACTGCCAGTTCAGGATATTGATACCGACCAAATTATACCTGCTCGATTTTTAAAAGCTACATCTAGAGAAGGCTTCGGAGAACATTTATTCCGTGATTGGCGATACGATGAGCAAGGAAATGCAAAAGTAAGTTTTGTTTTGAACTCGAATGCGTATAGTGGTTCTATTTTATTAGCTGGAGAAAATTTTGGATGTGGATCTAGTAGAGAGCACGCCGCTTGGGCGTTGGTTGATTATGGTTTTAAAGCCGTAATTTCTAGTTTTTTTGCGGATATTTTTAAAGGAAATTCTCTAAACAATGGCTTACTACCTGTTCAAGTAAGTAAAACGTTCTTAACACAACTATTTGAGGTAGTAGAAACTAACCCTGCTACCGAAATAACAATAGATTTACCAAAACAAACGGTTTCTATATCGGGAACAGAGTTAACTGAATCTTTCGAAATCAATTCATACAAAAAAATGTGCTTGCTTAATGGGTATGATGATATCGATTTTCTACTAAGTAAAAAGGC
>JAYPYN010000092.1:0-4263 GCA_038154605.1 Balneolaceae bacterium | reverse complement strand
TGAATTTTAACTATGGATAAACGAATTGCGGTATTGCCTGGGGATGGAATTGGTCCTGAAGTTGTAAAACAAGCAATAAAAGTTCTTGATGCAATTGCTCAACGTTATAAACATCATTTTACTTATGATGTAACATTAGTGGGTGCCGCAGCTATAGATGCAATTGGAGACCCCCTTCCAGAAGAAACACTTGAAGCTTGCAGACTTTCTGACGCCATACTCTTTGGAGCTATCGGTGATCCTAAATACGACAATAATCCATCCGCTAAAGTACGACCTGAACAAGGGTTATTACGTTTAAGGAAAAGTTTAGGATTGTATGCAAATATACGACCTGTACAATTATTTAGCTCTTTGATAGATCGATCTCCTTTGAAAGAAGATCGAATATATGGTACTGATTTAGTGGTATATCGCGAATTAACGGGCGGAATTTATTTTGGTGATAAAGGAAGAACAAAGCAAGGGAAATCTGCTTATGATCACTGTGTGTATTCCGATTTTGAGATTGAGCGAATTGCTAACATGGCTTTTGAGGCAGCCTTACGTAGAAGAAAGAAACTTACATTAGTAGATAAGGCAAATGTATTAGAAACTTCTAGGTTATGGAGAGAAATTGTACAGAAAGTTGCTAAGGCTTATCCACTAGTACAAGTAGAATATTTATTTGTAGATAATGCGGCAATGCAAGTTATCCAACGCCCAAACCAGTTTGATGTAATTCTTACAGAAAATATGTTTGGGGATATCATCTCAGATGAAACTAGTGTAATTACAGGCTCAATTGGTTTACTCCCTTCGGCATCGGTTGGTGAGCAAACATCTTTATTCGAACCCATTCACGGAAGTTATCCCGAAGCCGCAGGAAAAGATATTGCAAATCCAATAGCAACCATTTTATCCGCAGCAATGCTTTTAGAAAGTTTCGATATGTTTGAGGAGGCAACTCTAGTTAGAAATGTTGTAAAAAAGGTAATCGAAAAAGGATTGGTAACTCAAGATCTAAATCCCGAAAGTTTTATTGCTTGTTCCAAAGTGGGGGATGTAATAAGCCTACTTATAGAATCTGATTTAGAAGATGAAAATGCATTCGACAACTTATTCGAAGGAAACTTACCTCTGATTTAGGTCTTGCATCAAAACAGAACTTAAGTTGTACACAATTGATTGCTACATTTGCTAGTGCATAGGTTCGAAATTTAATTCTTGCAAATTTCCTCTACAAATCCCTTATTGTGATTATAATTACAATTTAAAAAAGGAGTCTAGTATGGTTATAAGTTATAAAGCTGCGGAAAAAAAAGAGCCTAAATTCGTGGAACAAGCAATACAAGTAAAAGATTTTATGACCACAAAGCTCATTACCTTTGATCCTAACGATTCGATGCATGTTGTAATTGATACCTTGGTAAAGAAGGGTATTTCTGGTGGCCCTGTAGTAGATAATACGGGAAAACTGTGTGGGGTGATTTCAGAGGGTGATTGCTTGAAACAAGTTGTAAGAGGAAAATATCTTAATTCACCTACAGAAGTAGGCGTGGTTAAAGACTATATGGCTACTGAGCCTGTATATGTTTCCCCTTCTGACAATATTATGGAGATAGCCAAAAAATTTCTAGAACTTAGACTTCGTCGTTTCCCTGTATTAGATCGGGGAAGATTAATCGGTCAGATAAGTCAACGAGATGTGATGGCAGCGATCCAAGATTTAGAACAAGAACGCTGGAAATAAACGGCTATTTGAATCATGATTTATTCATTCTTAGCTAATTTATATTCAAAATATAAAATAGGTTAATTTTTTAGCCAGAATAATTTTTAGTTTCTAAAAAACAACCTGTACACCCAAAAGTATAAATCTAAGAATACAATAAATTGATCGGCTATTATGAAAAAGCCTTGGAGAATCTGCATAAATTTTGGGGTTATTCAAGCTTTAGAGACCAACAAGATGAAGTAATTAACTCTGTATTTGAAGGAAATGACACGTTAGTTTTATTTCCTACAGGAGGTGGAAAATCGTTGTGTTACCAGATTCCAGCTACTGTTTTTGAAGGAGTAACTCTTGTGATTTCACCATTAGTAGCGTTAATGCAAGATCAGGTTAATCAACTAAATGGACTGGGAGTTTCTGCTACATTTATTAACAGTACTTTACCCAGTTTTGAAGTAGAGCAACGTTTAGTAAATGCTCGTAATGGAATGTATAAGCTAATTTATTGTGCACCAGAGCGATTGGCAACTCCATTATTCCAAGCTGAACTTGAAAAAATAAACTTGGAACTTGTAGCGGTTGATGAAGCCCATTGTATTTCTGAATGGGGGCATGATTTTCGTCCAGCGTATAGGAAGATTAAATCTTGCCTTTCTAGCGTCTCAGAACATGTTAGATGGCTTGCTCTTACAGCTACCGCAACACCAGAGGTAAAAAAAGATATTCTAAAAAATCTGGATTTTAGAGATTCTCGAATTATATCAAAACCATTTAAAAGAGAAAATTTAATATGGTGGGTTATCAATGAGGAAAACAAACACTCTCGCATTACTCGGTCAATTCAGAAAGCGGCCCATAAGGGAGATGGGTTAATGTATGGAGGAACCCGAAAGAATTGTGAAATGTGGGCGGATGAAATATCTCGTTTAGGGATTAAATCTGAAGCATATCATGCAGGAATTGAAAGTGAGGAAAGGAAAAACATACAAGAGCGATGGATATCTGGTAAAACCCCTTTTGTGGTAGCAACAAACGCATTTGGAATGGGTATAGATAAAGCAGACTGTCGTTATGTAATTCATGAAGAAATGCCTTATTCCTTAGAAGCATATTATCAAGAAGCAGGAAGGGCAGGGCGTAACGGAAGTGTGAGTTATCCAATTCTTTTTAACAAAACATCCGATTTCGCAAAATTAAAAAAGAAGATTCAAGAGAGTTATCCCACTTGGAATCAGATGAATAACGTGTACATGGCTCTAAATGATGAGCTCGGTTTGGCAATTGGATCAGAATTGATTGATATGAAGAGTTATACCATCGATTCAATACATCAAAGATGTGCGGAAAAAAAGCCAATTATAGAATCAGCCATTCGTTTGATGGATAAATTTGACGTAGTGACTACAATTAGAGATGTCCCCTCTCGAGTTCAGCTCCAATTTACCTTAAGCCTTGAAATGATTGGGAAATTCAAAGGTAACATAAGCAACCATGAAAAAAGTGAATTTCTAGATAAATTAGTTCGGCTGTTTGGGCATCATGCATTTTCTAATATGGTGGAAATTGAAACTGATAAACTATTACAACACTTTAAAATTTCGAGGAATAGCCTAATTAAAGCACTAAATGTATTAATGCAACATGATCAGGTGTTGGTCTATACCATGTTCCAAGGTTCTAACCTAATCCGACCGTTAGCACCTCGGGCGTATCAACTTCCCATCCAAAAAAATGAAGTGGAGGCTTACCGTAATAACTTGATACAGAAGTTAGAGTATATGCATGGTTATGTTAAAACATTGGGGTGTAGAGAGGTATATCTATTAAATTATTTTGGCGAGGTTGATGCTAAACCTTGTGGTAAATGTGATAATTGTATAAGGCAAGTAGAAATAATTGAACTTACCGATCAAGATATAGAAGCCTTATTTACTCAATTAATTACATTTTCTAAAAGTATTGATGAAGCTAAGAGTATTTTGAATTGGAAAAACGTTAAAATTAATTTAGTACTTCAACATTTGATCAAAGAAGGAATCATCACTTCTAAAAAAGCGAATTCGGGGTTTTATTCTTTAGCTCGTTAGTCTTAAAGCCTTTAATTTTTTGTAATATTTCTACTGTGCGGGAAAGTCTAGCTGATGCCGAATCTAAACGTATTTGTTGTAATTGAGTTTGACTTTGATAATATGCATGACTAGATAGAAAATCATTTTCAGGGATTGTATATTTTTTAAATAATTCATGTTTAAGAGAATCTTGATTCATTAATGAATCAGTTGCCTCAATAAAAGCATTCAATAAATGCAGTTCTACAAAAACATCTATATACAAATCCTCTTCAATCAAGTTTTCTGGAGGTTGCATTTCTATTTTATGCTCACATGCATGCAACGTAACAGCTATAAGAATGTAAAAAAAAATATTTTCATTGTATCTTCTTCACAAGCATTGTGCTTTTCGAAAATTCAACTTCTAGATTATCATTGACTTTCACATCAGCATTATCACTTATTACTTTTTTTCCTTTTTTCACAACTGCGTATCCC
>JAYPYN010000091.1:3039-9084 GCA_038154605.1 Balneolaceae bacterium | reverse complement strand
ATTATAGAGGGGGTAGTATTGATATAGCCCAAAAATTAAATCTTTGAAAGGATACTGATTAGATATACCACTAAAGATAAGAATAGTGCTAACAATAACACTCGTATATTCTGTTTCGGTTTTATGCGATTATGCGTTTCAAATTTAAGCCTTCGTTGAACTCGGTGTTTCTCTCGTTCTTACTTCTCAGGATCGTAATAACGAAAAGGCAACTAAAATTTTTTGGGTTTTGGCCTGTAGCCAAACATCGGTTTAATCATGGTACTGTTGACTGATTTATACTTACAAGATTATAATAGAATTTTCTATTTCTAAAATCGTAAAAGGAATTACTCTTAGCAAAACTAAATTGCGGTACTATTAAGTGGCAAATTAACAGAAAATACAGAGCCTTCACCACTTTTTGAATTTACCCGTATTTTTCCTCCCAATTTTAAAACCGCTTTTTTTACAATTGGTAGACCAAGGCCTGTACCTTTAATCCCTCCCGTGTTTGATGCTCTTTTAAATGGCTCAAATATTAGTTTCAATTCCTCTTTAGGAATTCCTAAACCGTAGTCTCTAATTTTTATATGCACAGATTTTTTATAGAATTTGAAATTAATATCTACAATTTCATCAGAATATTTACAAGCATTTTCAAGTAAATTTCTAAAAATGAGTTCTATTAATGTGGAGTCGCCTACCATCATTGATTCATTTTTTAATCCATTTACACGGAAAACTCTACCTTTAAATTCTGATGAGTTTACTAGTGTCAATATCTCGTCTAGTATTTCTGATAATGTAAATTCTTTAGCATTTTCAACTCCTGTTGTAGCATCTAATTTTCCAATAGTTAGTACATCGTCTATTAGTTTTTCCATACGTAAAGATGAGGAATGTATTCTATGCACCCTTTTTTTAATATCCTCTGGGCCAAATCTATCTGAAAACTCTAATAATAATTCAGCAGCTGAGTGAATACTAGTTAAAGGCGTTCGAAATTCATGTGATACCATAGACACAAAGTTTTTATTCAGTTCATTATAGCTACGTTCGGATTCAAGAGCTCTTAATAGTTTTTTTTCAGTATTTATTCTATTTGTAATATCCCTGTATTGCCAAACAGTACCGTATTGAACCCCTCCATAAATAATTGGAATAAAATCTCTTTCTAGACTTCGTCCGTCTTTTAGTTCTATTTCTTCATTAATAGAACGTTTATTTTCTTTAACTAGAGCATTGGTTGATTCTACAAAATGCTCAGGATGTTTGAAGAAATATTGTGTACTTAACAACTTTTCACCACAATTTTTACCCAACATATCCTCTGGGGTAAATACATTCCCAAATAAATCACAGAATTTTTTGTTTGTATGTACAATGATTCTGTCCGATTGCTCCATAAGAATTCCTGTATTTAGGTTATCTAACAAGGTTGATAGGTGGGAAGAAAGTTGGAGTAACTTCCGTTCAGCTTTCTTTTTTTCCGATATATCTCGTAAAACAGATTGTACAGCAACATCTCCATTATATATTATTTTTATTGAATTTGCTTCAATAAATTTAATATTATTTTTCATGGTTTTAAACCAGCAGGGTTCATATAGAGCACTTTCCCATTTTTTGAAATTTGAAGTGCTTCCGGCATGTTTTCTACTAAATTTTGCCAACGTTCCTCACTTTCTGTGAGAGATTTTTCAACTTCTTGCCGTTTTAGGGCTTGTATAGCACTATTGATTTTACTTGATGTAAGATTTGCGATAGTTGTAAAAGCATAAAGGTGTTCTTTAGTATAAAAATTTTTTTGTTGATGCTCGGTATCAATTACCCCAATTACTTCGCCTTCATATAGTATGGGAACAGCTAATTCAGAATATCTAAAATGATCGTCTAATACATACGCTGCATCTAAAGATGTATCATTAACTAGAACTGGCCTTTTTGTAGCAGCCGCTCTACCTACAATTCCTTGCCCTACCATTAATGATATTTCATTTTCAATATGTTTACCATCTGGACTTTTAGGACCATAAGCTGCGATCTGATGTAAAGTATTATTTTCATGATCAAGTATATAAATCACACAATCTTCTAACCCCAGTAATTCAATAGTATTTTGTGTAATTACCCATGCAATTTCTTCAAGATTAGTTTTACCAAGTAATGATAATGCAAGCTCATTTATAGCTTTTAGTAGATTTACAGATTTATGGGTTTCTCTCAAATCACGTATAAATAAACTAAAAAAATATTTTTCATTTACTTTATTTGGACTGGTGGTAAGTTCAATAGGAAATTTAACTCCTGCCTCATTTATCACTTCTATTTTTCTACGTTTACTACGGTCTAGTTTATCCCCTGAAGCCAAAAAAAGTTCAATACTTTTATCCAATGGAGATTTATCCTCCGATGGTATAATTTTATCTGACAATAATTTTCCTAAAACTTCATCTCTGTTCCATCCAAAAATATGTTCAGCTTGATGATTCCATTCCGTTATTACCCCCCCTTCATCAATGACAATCACCGCATCTAACGCAGAGTTTATCACAGATTGAAGAATGGATATATTTTCTTCAATGTCATGAGAGAGATTACCCATTAGTAAAAATTGTTAGTATTCCAATATAAATCTGGTGTTAGATTTTGATGAATCTTTTCTAAAATTACTTTTTAATTGACTTAGATAACTATGAATCAATAGCCCTCCTAGTTTCTCTTCAAAGGTTGATTGCTGCAACCAAGAATCATTACAAAATGAAAATATTAGATATGACTTTTCTGTGGTTTTATGTGAATCAATTGTTAAACAATTATCCTTAATTAGATCAGAATCTTGAATTAGCATACTTAAGAATTCGTAAAGTAATAAGCCTAAAGGTATTGCCTTACTTATGCTTATATCAAAACATTTTAAATTTTTATTAATAATAATTTTAGAATTCTTAAAGAAAGTGTCTAGAATATTATTTATAAGTTTTTTTGAATTTACTTTTGTAACTAAATCATTTGAATATACCTCTTCATGCACTGATGACATGGCTTGAATACGTTCTTTTATAGAATCTAAAAATTGAGGATCATCCGACATTTCACCAAGCTCAAAAAAAGCAGAAATAATAGCCAAATTATGTTTTACACGATGATGCATCTCCTGAACTAATGTTTTCTTCTCTACTTTAGATAGCCGATTTGATTTTTCAAAACGTTTTATTTGTTCTTGTTCAGCCGACTCTTTTCTCATAGAATATTTTTGATATTGTACATTAACAGCATCTAATAATTCTTTTCTAGAGAAAGGTTTAGTTAGGTAATCATCAGCTCCCAAATTCATACCTTTTCTTATATCTGATCTGTCTGATAGCGCAGTTAAAAATAAAAAAGGAATGTTTTTTGAGTTTGGTAAATGCTTGTAATTTTCAAGTAGGCTGTGTCCGTCCATAATAGGCATCATAACATCACTGATTACTAAATCTGGCTCCCAGTCAACTAAAATATCAAGTGCTTCTTTTCCATTACTTGATTCTAGAACTCTAAAACCCTCCAACAACAATATATCAGATATTCCTTCTCTAATGGCATCATCGTCTTCAACAACGAGTAATTCTAAATTTTGATAATTCATAAACGTACTTTTTGGTTAAAAAAAATGCCATAACCATTTGCATACAATTAAGATATTTTTTCTTTAATAGGTCTGCCATAAATTCAAACAAACTTGCCAAAAAGCATAAAATAACTACACAGAAAAAATTCAGTTAGTGAAATTAATACTTTTGCTTGTATAGCCTAGAAAAATGATATGTACTCTTGAATCCCACTTTATAAGCTGCCTCTGTTAATGATCTAACTCTCTTATTAATAATCAACTCATGGGCTACTTGCAATTTAACTTCTCTAATAAATGATGCTACTGGCATATTTAAATTTACATTTAGTTTTCGGTAAAGATTTCGTTCACTAACATTTAGATCTGTGGCCAAATCTGATACCGAATAAGAAGGAGATTCTATATTTTTTATTATTATTTGATATAACTGCTCTATAAACTCTTCGTCTATGGCTTGATCAAGGTTAAACGAATCAGAGAGTATAGTTTTCCAACCTGATTTTATATTTTTATTTTGAATAGCAAGTATATTTTTAACCTTAAGTGTCAACTCTTTATTTATGAATGGTTTTTTAATATAGTCAACGGCACCTGCATTCAAACCTGAAATTAATTGATAATCTGCCGTATTTGCCGTGAGCATGATCACTGGAATGTGAGCATATTGTGGTAAATTTTTTATTTTTTTAGTGAACTCAGTACCATTCATAAATGGCATATTTACATCTGATATGATCAAATCTGGTGTTTTACTTTGCATGATCTTTAAAGCATCTGCCCCATTTATCGCAGAAATACATGAAAAACCATTAAGCTCCATAAGTTCTACAAGAGTGATGCGCACGGCATCATCATCCTCAACAATCAAGATAGTTTTAGTGGCAATTTGATCCATGATATTTTCTTCGATATCTAATAAACTAAAATTCGTAAACCTTATTCATTTTTATACTTATTCGATCATACAAAACAATAAAAAAAGAATTAAAAATACCATCTAGAAATAAACTTAACGTTTAAAAATTAAATTGAACTTGTTTTAACTTTTAAATAATGATTTATGATTTAATTTAATTAATTCAAATCAACAATTTTGCTTCTAGAAATAATCCTATTTTAATTGATGTAAGAATGTAGTGGAAGTTGAATTATAAATATTGAACCCTTTCCTTGGTACGATTTTGCCCAAATTTTTCCTCCAATTTTTTCCACAGATTTTTTTACAATAGGCAATCCTAGCCCTGTTCCTTTAATACCCTCGGTATTTGAAGCTCTTTTAAAAGGTTCGAAAATCACATTAAGTTCATGATCTGGTATTCCTATTCCATAATCACGACATTCTATTTGAACATCATTTTTTTCAAAAATAAACTTTACTTCGATGTTTAAATTAGAATATTTAAAAGCATTCTCGAGGATATTTCTAAATATAAGTTCAATTAAGCTCAAATCACTGAATATTGATATCTCATTTTCAATACCTGTCACTTCAACTTCTCTTTTTGTTGACTCCATAGAATTCAACAATTGAATGGTATCATTTAATATAGCTGAAAGCTTTAGCATTTGAGCATTTTCAATTTTTGAGCTTGAATCGAGCTTTCCGATGGTTAACACATCTTCTATCAAATTTTCCATGCGTATAGATGAGGTATAGATCCTATTTATTCTCTTTTTAATTTCTTTAGGTTTATACTTATCTAAATATTCTAACAGTAACTCCGAAGTAGAAAATATACTTGTTAAAGGCGTTCGAAATTCATGCGAAACCATCGATACAAAATTCTTGTTTAGTTCGTTATAGCTCCGCTCGGAATTTAGCGCCCTTATTAGCTCCTTCTCCGATTCCTTCCTATTGGTGATGTCTCTATATTGCCATACTGTACCCAACTGAATACCATCATAAACGATGGGAATAAAATCTCGTTCTAATATACGGCCATTACTCAGTTCCAATTCCTCATTAACCGAGCGCTTATTCTCTTCTATTAGCTTGATGGTCGATGTCACAAACTGGGGGGTATCTTGGAATAACTCTTGCACACAATTCAACGATTCCCCATACACCTTACCCATCAAATCATCCGGAGTAAAACCTCCTCCAAATAACTCACAAAACTTCTCGTTTACATGAACTATTACACGATTAGACTGCTCCATCAAAATCCCCGTATTCAAATTATTCAACAACGTCGATAACCTCGACGATAACTGCGCCAACTCAAGCTCCGATTTCTTCTTCTCTGTAATGTCTCTATACTCCCATAAATGACCTAAATAATCATTTTCTAAATATATGGGAATAAAATCTCTTTCATAAATCCGGCCATCTTTAAATTCAATTTCTTCATTAGTTTGAATTTGTTTTCTTTGTACAATTTCGTCGATATCTGTAACAAATTTTTCTGATTCTTTAACTAAATGTTTAGCTTGCTCGCCAGATCTAGAAC
>JAYPYN010000091.1:0-3029 GCA_038154605.1 Balneolaceae bacterium | reverse complement strand
ATCTAACCCTATTAAATCGTCTGGAGAGGCACTTATATCAAAAATCGAACAAAACTCTTGGTTCGTTACTAATATTTTTCGATGTTTATCTTCCAACAAAACACCGCTATTCAAACTAGAAATAAGTGTAGATAATCTTTTTGAAGTAGTATCTAATTTAAGGTTTGCTTTCTTGATATCGGTTATATCAATCCCATACCCAATTACCATTTCTAAATCATCTTTTTTGCTATATACAGGATATAATTTTCTGAGTTTCCACTCTTCATTACCTTGCTTATTAACTAGCTTCTCCTCATAACTCAAAGCCTTCTTTTCTTTAAGAACTTTGTTGAAAATGTCACGTCGATTTTGAGCAATTCGTCTCGGTTTATTTCTATACTTTACATACTCAAAATCGTCTTTATTAACAATCCAAGATCGTAATTCGGGATTACCAATAGCTACTGGATTAACAAATTTATATTTATGATTTTTATCAAAAACAGCAATATCTGCAGGTATAGAATTTAATACATTTTCATAGAAGGTTTTTTGTTCCTCTAATTTACGACGGGCTTCAAATTTTTCAATTACTGATTCCACACCAGCTGCATAAGCCAATAAAATGGCTTCATCATTTTCGGACCAATCATATTCTAAATCGATTAACTCTATACTAATAATAGCTCTAATGGTACCTTGATACTCAATAGGCATTAGCACAACCGAACTGAGTCCAATTAAATCCATAGTATTTAGCACTAATTTATTGGTGCTTTTACTATAATTGAATTTTACTAGCTTTTTCCCTTTTAAAAATTGGTTAGTGAATCGATAAAATATATGATCGAAATGCTTTTGATCATTAATTAAATTGAATAATGATTTAAATACTTTAGTTGAATGCTGATAATTTTGAAGTAATTTAAATTTTTGATCATGCTCTTCCAGCGTTGCAATACCAAATCGATCGACTTCTAATGCAGCACCTACTAATTGCACTGATTGCATTAAAGCCTGTTCCTGCTTTGTTTCTTTAAATAAAATAATCAATGCTTTAGATATTGCTTCAAGTAGCTGATCTTTTGTTTTATAAAGTTTTTGTAATCGCTCATTAGCAGAAAATAATTCTAAAGCTTTTTTTTCAAGAATATATTCTGCCTCTTTTCGAGCTTTTTTCTCTCTCTCAATCTTTTTTTTGTAAAGATTTATTTCTGACATGTTAGCCGATAATAAATTTCACTTTGCTACCATCATCTAATAAAACTTGTTTATGGATGGGCTTATTTTCTCCATAATGCTCGAGTGTTTTTTCAATAAGCCCATGAGCCAACGAAGACATACTTCTTTCGCTGATATAAATCATTAACATTTTGCCATCTATAATTTCTGTTGTAAAGCGTGGTAAGGTTGCATCTGGGTATAATTTTAAAACCTCTACATGTATATAATTATCAATTGAAGCTAAAAAGTCAAAACTTGATGAATAATTTTGGAAAAAAATGGGGTACGAATCCACGAAAGTATCAAAAATATATCGCCCGAAAGCATGAAGTAATACCTCTATTTCTGTGTTTGTTTGTTTTGATAAATTAACCACTAGATTTACGATCTCTGAATGATCATAGGTTCCCACTGAAGTATAAATTCCACCCGATTTCAACTCGGTTGTTTCAATTAATGTATCCACCATTTCATACCCATAATCTCGCTCAACCATTTCAAAAAACTCAGTAAAAACAATACCCTTCATATTTCCAAATTATGTATTCAAAAGTTAACTTCCCATTTATAAACTTAAGATTAATAAAATAAATTATTTAAAAAACAGAACCTCAAATTTAAAAATCCTTCAGAAATATAAACTATTAATTCAATCGGCAAAACTGTTATAAACATTATCCTCTAACTTAAAATATTTTTTAATAAACACGGTTAATCTAACTTTTTTGTAAACTTGGGGCTCTATAAAACACTTAATTCTATTGAAAAATGACCTCAGACAAAGCTAAAATTATATATACCTATACCGACGAAGCTCCTGCACTTGCGACCCATTCATTTCTTCCCATTATTGAAGCTTTTACTAAAGCTGCCGGAGTAAGCGTTGAAACTCGAGATATTTCACTCTCTGGTCGTATATTAGCTAATTTTTCGGATTATCTTACTAGTGAACAACAAATAGGAGATGCTCTTACAGAATTAGGTGAGTTAGCAAAAACTCCTGAGGCTAATATTATTAAACTTCCGAATATAAGCGCATCAATTCCTCAGCTAACTGCTACAATTAAAGAATTACAAGATAAAGGCTACGCCTTACCAAATTACCCCGAAGAACCATCGAACGAGAATGAAAAAGACATTAAGGCAAGATATGATCGAGTTAAAGGGAGTGCTGTAAACCCTGTTCTAAGGGAAGGTAACTCCGATCGGCGAGCACCTAAAGCCGTAAAAGAATATGCCCGAAAAAATCCACACTCCATGGGGGCATGGAGTTCAGATTCAAAATCGCATGTTGCTACTATGGGCGATAATGATTTCCGATCGAATGAACAATCGATAACAGTTTCTGAATCTACATCTGTTTCCATCGTTCATACATCCACAGACGGAACACAAACTGTTTTAAAAGAAGCAATTTCTCTGCAAGCTGGTGAAATTATGGATTCATCATTCATGAGCAAAAAAGCACTGGTTGAATTTCTAGACAATGAAATTAAAGATGCTAAAGCTCAAGGCGTCCTATTCTCATTGCATATGAAAGCCACAATGATGAAAGTATCTGATCCTATTATTTTCGGACATGGTGTAAAAGTATTTTTTGCTGATGTATTCCAAAAACACTCCGAAACGCTCCATAAATTAGGTGTGGATCCAAACAATGGTTTAGGTGATTTACTTACCAAAATTGAAGACCTTCCAGCAGACATAAGGGCTGAAATCCAAGCTGATATTAACACTTGTTACGAACAAGGTCCAGATTTAGCTATGGTAAATTCTTACAAGGGAATTACAAATTTGCACGTACCTTCTGATGTAATCATAGA
>JAYPYN010000090.1:0-9105 GCA_038154605.1 Balneolaceae bacterium | reverse complement strand
TAATTGCTAAGAGTTAATGTTTAGTGTGTTTATACCATTATTTTATGTTTGGTTATTGAGATATTTCATAAGTGGAGATTCCCAATGTACCCAGTGCCCCGTGAAAGGAATTGGGGTAAATGTATATGTCATTCCAACTTGTTCAATCATCTCCATCCACTCCTTCACTACCAATTCCAATACCTCTGCATCGTTTTCTCCACGATAAATATTCCAGTGCAATTGTGGATTTTTTTGATGAATGTAATGAAGGGATGCAAAATTTTCGGTGGGAGCATCTACTACCCACGGGCTAATAATGATAACGTCTTTAATAGGGTATGAGTTAGCAAGTAATGCATTTGAAGCTGATTTCGTACAGTTACAACAAAATCCTACTACAATGAATACCCAATATCTTTTACCCAATCTCACAAGTAACTTGAAATTATTTATTTAACAACTAAAGTAATTTGCGACATAAAAAACAAGTTTTTTTAATTATGAGTAAATCACAAATAATCTATCACTAAGAATCTAAATACGCTCTTATCGATTTCTTAAGCATAGTAAAGGTTTTTTTTAATAATTCTTCATCCTCTTCTAGAAGGGTAATGCGAAAGCCTCTCAAGTCAGAACAAAAAGAAGAAATTGGTACTACACATATTCCTGTTGCCCCTAATAAGTAGTACACAAACCTGAAATCTAAAGATACATCTTCCACCCATTGTTCAATAAGTGCTTTTACTTCTGGGTTTTGAATGGGTAAAGTTTGATCAAAAGTTAAGGTTCCCTCTTTAAATACTATGGTGTTGTAAAATGCGCCATATGTTGGATTGAAAGTAAGTTCTGGTATTTCTTTAAGGGCGTCTGAGATAAACCTGCTTCGCCACCCAATTTTTTCGTTTAAGGTAGTACGATATTCATCATATCTGGGATCGCCTAAGATTTTAGGAATTGCCATTTGTGGAAGTGTGGTTGAGCAAACTTCAATCATTTTTGCATCATCTAATACGTTGCATAATCGATTAAATTCTGTATCTACCTCTCTGTTATAGCATTCTATCCAACCACAGCGAGAGCCAGGCCAAGGTAATTCTTTAGAAATGCCTTTCATAGCTATTCCCGGCACATCTCCAATCACTTCTGCAAGCGCATAAGCGCGCGCACCGTTGTAGGTTATTTGGTTGTATATTTCATCAGAAATAAGAAACAAATCGTATTGGCGAGCCAATTCTACAATCTCTTCGAGTATTTCTTTTGGATAGACCATCCCAGTTGGATTGTCAGGATTTATGAGTAAAATAGCTACAATATTAGGATTGTATTTCACCTGATTTCGTAAATCATCCATATCGGGATACCAATGATTCTCGGGGTCTAATCGATAGGTAAGAGGATGATGATTCGCATGGGCAGCTTCGGCCGAAGAATGTGTTGAATAGGCTGGAGAAGGGCCGATGACTCTAGTGGTAGGTGTTAAATAATGGTAGAGGGTTGCAATAGCATCACCTAGTCCGTTAAAAAATAATATATCATCTGGAGTAATTTGAGCGCCTCCAAGTGTATTATTTCGTTCAGCTAGAAATTCACGGGTAGCTAAAATCCCTTTGGAATCACAATAGCCATAGGTTTTATCGTTTTGAGTTAACTCCGTAATTATATTTTTAATCCACTTTGGAATCTGAGCATTCTTTTGGATGGGATCGCCTATATTTTCCCAAAATATTTCTATGCCTTGTTTTTGCAGAATCTTCGCCTTTTTTACGATTTCTCTGATCTCGTAACTCAGTTCTTTTGCACCCGCATTAAGCAGTTTTTGTCTCATAATTTTTATCAATCATCTATTTTTTCCTGATACTCAGGATGGTTTGAAATAAACACATTTAATGAATGAAGTGCCTGCTTTTGTACTTTCTTTTTTAGAAAAGAACTCCATCCCAAAATAAGACCTGAAAACCCTAGTGCTTGGGTGCTCCATCGCCAAAAATCGAAATCATCTTGGTGATTAAAGATTAACCCATCTTTAAAGATAAAAGAGGCCGCAATTTCATTTTCAACTGGGCGGTTTGTTGCAGAAAAAGTATAGCGTGCATTCCAATTTGCACATCCCGTATTTACAGATACTTCTACTTGGTAATAATCAATGTGTAAGTGTTTACTGTGCGTGCATAGCATATGCCACATTGCTAAAACCTGCTTTCCTTCAAGTTCAAAAATTTCGTCTTTAAACGTTATATCTTCATGATAGCATTGGTTCATAGTCTTGTAATCTTTTTGAGCAAAAGAACTATAAAAAGTATGAATGAGCGTGTTATGTATATCTTGTTCTTTCACTTTTTTGGAGCTTGAAATGAGATCTATTTGATTGAATCAAATGTCCATATCTTTTCTTAAAAGGCTGGAACAGTAGCCTACACCTATTACAATTGCACTTCCAAATAGTGTGTACAACGGCCAAGCTATAATTAAGCCTTCCCCTGGTAAAAGTTGTTGTATAGGACCATTTACCATAAATAGGAGAGAAATCATACCTACAAAAAACCCAAGTAATGCATCTTTAGTATTAGGTTTAGAAAAAAATAAACCTAACCCAAAGGCGCCTAATAATCCTCCATAGGTATAAGAAGCTATCCCTAAGCCCAGTTCAACTACCGTTGGACGCTCTCCTGCATTAAGTTGAAGAACGGCAAAGGTAATCGCGGATCCTGTAAGTATCCCACCCCAAAGAAGTGTTATCATTCTAGATAATTTTAATTCTTCGGTGCTAGAGATAACTTTGTTAGAAAGTGGTTTTATAAGATCAAAAATGGATGCAGAGGCTAATGAATTTAAAGATGAGCTAAGGCTACTCATAGCTGCAGCAAAAAGTGCGGCTACTATCAATCCCGACATCCCTGGTGGAAGTTGTTCAACAATAAATTTTGCAAAAATTTCATCGTTTGTTGCCAATCCTAGAGCATCGGGAGTTTGGGCTTCATAAAATGCATAAAGCATCAAACCTATAACCAAAAACAGTGCAAATTGTGCAATCACTACAAAGCCACTACCAATTAGTGCTTTCTGGGCAGATTTCAAGCTTCCTGAAGCTAATAGACGTTGCACCAACAGTTGATCAGTACCATGCGATGCCAACGAGAATACGGCTCCTCCTAAAATAGCCGTAATAATAGTATAAGGTTGTGCCATAAATTCCTTAAATGGTAGATCAAATCCGAGCCTTAGAATCTGAGTTTTATTTTCTGCCGCGGCATATTGAACCATTGTATTCCATCCTTCTGGCAATTGATAAAGTAACACTAAAAGTGCGATTCCTGCTCCAAATACATATACCCCAAGTTGCACTACATCCATCCACACAACCGCTTTTATTCCTCCAAAAAAAGTATAAAACAACGTTATTACTGCAATTAAACCAATTGAAAAAAGATAGAGTTCTAAATCAGTCCACGATAAAAAAGCCCCACCCAAACGTAAAATAATTGCTAATGGAATTGCTGTTGCAAAAAGTCGCACTCCATCAGCTAGAAATCTAGTAATCATAAAAGTGGAGCTTGTGGCTATCCGTAAATTTGTACCAAATCGCTTGTCTAAAAATTCATAGGCAGTGTACATTTCTCCTTCAAAGTATTTGGGTAAAAAATATAGAGCAACAATCACTCTACCTATTAAGTAGCCAATAGTGATTTGTAGAAAAGTGAGATTTCCCCCATATGCTACGGCAGGAATACTTATAAATGTAAGTGTACTTGTTTCTGTTGCTACAACCGAAAAAAGTACCGCCCACCAAGGAATACCCTCTCCACCAAGAAAATAATCTCTTGTGGTTGTTTGTTTACCAGATACTTTTAGCCCAAAAAAAGCTACCGCAATTAGGTAAAGGAGTAAAATAGAGTAATCTAAAATTCCAAAATGCATGAGTAAAAGAAACGACTATGCCGAAAGAAATGCTACGAATTTTTGGATGGCTCGCCCACGATGACTTATCGAGTTTTTAATTTCTGAATCGAGTTCTGCAAAGGTTTTATCACATCCATTTGGTAGAAAAACAGGGTCATACCCAAACCCCCCTTCACCCCTTTGTTCTGATACAATTATTCCTTCTACGGATCCTTCAAACGTATGAACTTCACTATTCGTAACAAATGCGATCACCGTTCTGAATTGAGCCTTTCTATGTTCTTCGCCCTCCATCTCAGAGAGTAATTTAAGTACATTGTCTTGGTAAGTGACGTGTTCTCCGGCGTATCTTGCAGAATATACTCCTGGCGCACCATTTAGAATTTCAACTTCTAATCCTGTATCATCCGATAGAGAAGGAAGTCCCGTTTGCTCGAACACATAGTGGGCTTTTTTTAATGCATTACCTTGTAGTGTGGGTTGATCTTCATCCACTTCATTTAGATTGGGGAAATCAAGCGCCGACAGAACATGAATACCTAAAGGAGATAATAATGACTTCATTTCCTCGATTTTATGCGGATTTCTCGATGCTAATACCAGTTTATTCATTTTTTTTTCTAGGATTGAGTTTGTAGAAGAGATTCAAGCCACTACCAATCGTTAAAAGTGCATTAAGAGTGATAAAAACATAATCTGAATTTAGTACTGCGTAGATCGTTAGAAAAATGCTTGAAACAACATACAGAATAATAAAAACAAGGTTCATACTTGTTTGGCCATCTTTGATGGTTTGTAGCGTTTGTGGAATCCATGCCGCAATCAAAAGTATAAAACCAATCCAACCTATTATTTCTGTGATATTCATCAATGAAATCGTTGCTTAATTTCTGATATATCATCTATACTTAATCGTGGTCCATATTGGGCAACTACTTTGGATGAAGCTAAACTTGCTAATTTACCCGCATCGGCGTACCCAAGTCCATGAGTTAATCCATATATAAACGCGCCTGCAAACATATCACCAGCACCATTAGTATCTACTGCTTTTACTGGGTATGGTTCAATGTCAATGAATGTATCTCCATCAAAAATCATTGCTCCATTAGCACCTAAGGTTATTACAAAACGTTTTGCGTCTTTTTTTAGAGCCTCCCTAGCCTCTAGCAAGCTACTTTTGCCTGTAAATTCCAGTGCTTCATCATGATTACAGAACAATAAATCTACAGAAGCACCAATCACCTCAATAAACCGATTTTTAAAAAATTTTACTATGGATGGATCAGATAACGTAAGCGAGGTTAAAACACCGTGTTCCTCAGCAATTTTTTTTGTGTATTGGAGGGCCTCGAATGAAGAGTCAGAGGTAACTGGATACCCTTCTAAATATACATACTGCGAGTTACGAATCGCATGTTCATCTACTTCTTTGGTGGATAAATGTGCACTAATCCCTAAATAAGTATTCATGGTTCGATCGGCGTCGTCAGTAATCATCACTAAACATTTACCCGTAGTACCTGCATCTCGATTAATTTTGTCAAGATTAGTTTCCACACCTGCATTATGCATGTCAAAGATAAAGTGGTCGCCGTACTCATCGTTAGAAATTTTGCAAGAATAAAAAGATTTTCCTCCAAATTGAGTAACTGCTAGTACGGTATTGCCTGCCGATCCTCCCGATTTTTTTATTATATCATGATGATTGATTGCTTGTATAAGTCGATTTTGAGTCTCCTCATCAACCAAAGTCATTAATCCCTTAGATACATTATGATCGTTAAGAAACTGTTGAGTTACTTTAAATTCTAGATCAACTAAGGCATTACCTATGCCGTACACGTTATATTTATTCATGTATTTTAATGACTTTATTCTACGAAAGGTACGCACACCCGTCGTGGATTAAAAGAAGAGTACGCACCAAAAAGGTATTTACGTTTAATTTTGTGCACGCTATCTTCTGCTATGCATTCATCATTTAGAGAATTTTTAAAACCCCGACTTTTGCAAACCCTTCCAGGTTCTGCAGCCCAAAACATAATGCGACCACTACCCGCTTCAAGTCAGGATCCAACCTTTATGACATACACGCCATCATCAAAGAGTTTCAAAAACAGTTGTGTTCTGATTTTGTTCACCACATGGCACACCGAATTACATCTACTACTTACTTTGAGAACTAGTGGTATTAAACATGGTGGACAGATAAGTTTTCCCGGAGGGGGGCGAGAAGGAAATGAAACTTTTGAAGAAACCGCTCTTCGTGAAGCGTACGAAGAAACAGGAGTAAATATAGCGCAGATTGAAACTGTAGGCACATTAACTCCCTTATATATAGCCTATTCTGATAATATGGTAGTACCTGTGGTGGGTTTTCTAGACACTCATCAACATTTTGTTGCAAATCCAAATGAAGTTGAAGAAATTTTTTGCGTACCCATTTCTAAATTAGTGGGGACATCATATCTGAAAAAAGAGGAATGGATCTTCAACAATATAAAACATAAGGTGCCATTTTGGGATGTCCATCGTGTACCGTTGTGGGGTGCCACCTCCATGATGCTAAGTGAACTGATAGTATTATATGAGGAATTTACTAAGCTTTGAATTATTAATTAATATACAATTATAACTGCTCTGCTGCTTTCTTCCCCAATGCCATACCCAGGGCAATACCCATACCGCTTAGCCCTGCTACTTGCCATGTTTTGCTACCAATTTTTTCTATGGATGGCGACTTAGTTTCGGTAAAACCCATAATCCCTGACCATTCTCGCTCAATTTCCCAATGTGCTGGTAATTTAATCACCGTATGTACAAAATCGATTAAATACTCTTTGATGGTTTTGTTTATACCAAATTGATGAATGGCTTCCGCGTCATAATCTACATTTCTACCTCCACCAATGAGTAACCGATCTGTACCAAGATTTCGGAAATACACATACCCTTTGTTGAAATGAAAGGTTCCATTCCATTGAAAATTTGGGATTGGTTTAGTGATAAAAACATAACCCCTAGCTGGGCTAATCTTGGTTGAGGATGAAAATGTGGAAGTAAATGCATTAGTAGCTAACACCACTTTATTAGAATTAAATATTTGTCCTGTTTTAGCTTGTACCACTCCCGAATCTAGCTGAACCGATGCAACTTCACTTTGCCATCTTATTTCATTTCCTAATTGATTGTTTAAGTCAATCAATCGTTTAATCATCTTTCCAGGGTGCAAAGAACCTTCTACACGGTTAAATATAGCTGGATAGCCTTGAAACTCCCCACTTTTATACACTTCATTTTCTTGAAACATCTCATTCATCCAATGATTACATCGATGGATGTTAGTGTGTGCTTTTTGGAATTCGTCGTCATCCGTAAACAGCTCCCAACCCCCACAAGCATTATACTCCATAGCGTCTTCGCCAAGTGTCGATTTTAATAATTGAAGTCCATCATATCGAGCTTTTATTCGCGCTTTAACATTATTCTCGGTCTCAACCTCTAAATCAGAAAGATGTTCACCAATACTACCTATGCAAGCAAACCCTGCGTTTCTTGTGCTTGCTCCTATCGGAAAAATACCTCGCTCTAAGATTAGAATACGAGAATTAGGATATTTCTTTTTTGCGAAATAAGCAGTTGCAAGCCCTGTTAAACCTGCTCCAACAACTACAAAATCGTACTTTTGGTTGTAAAGTGCATCTTCCCAAATAGATTGATTAGAATTATAACGATTACTCATTTAGTGCAAGTGCTGCCATTAATGGGGCGGTGTATGCAAAAAAACGTTCATCCACATTGTATTTTGGATGATGCCATACATATTGAGAGTCGCTATCCGCAGTTCCACTTCCTGCAAAGAAAAAAGCCCCGGGAAAATGTTGTTGATAAAACGCAAAATCTTCGCCAGCCATAATTGGTTTTTCTAACTCGATGGCTGCATCTTCTCCAAACAATACGCGCATGTTTGATATAACACGTTCAGTTTCAAGTATTGAGTTATTTACAACGTGATATCCACGATTAAATGAAAAGGAGTATGTGCCACCCACAGATTCTGTGATTCCTTTTAACAACGATTCCAAGCGTTCAGCAATTAAGTCAGCATTTTTTTTCGATAGCGTTCTTACTGTTCCTAACATTCGAACACTTTCTGGAATGATATTATGAGCAGTTCCACCTTCTATTTTCCCAATTGTGACTACTGTAGAATCTGTAGGATCTATACTTCTACTTACAATAGTTTGCACTGCATTGATAAACTGCGATGCTAACACAATAGGATCAATTGCCTCATGTGGACGAGCTGCATGACCTCCTTTCCCAAAAATCTCTACTTCAAATTCATCTGGCGCACCCATTAATGGTCCAGTTTTGGTTGCAATTTTTCCAGGAGTTAACAAAGGGTCTGTATGTAAACCATAAATGGATTGTACTCCCATGTTTTGCAGAAAACCTGTTTCACAAAGTAATTTTCCACCTCCGGGCAATGTTTCCTCTCCCGGTTGAAATACTAAAAGAACGGTCCCATTAATGTGTTCTTTTAATGTAGATAAAATCTTTGCTACACCCAGTAAATTAGCAGTATGTGCATCATGTCCACAACAGTGGGCAGCGTATTTATTTTTGGATATAAACTCCGCTTTTGCATCACCTTCCTCATTCATTGGAAGTGCATCAATATCTGCTCTTAGAGCAATTACTCTATCCGATTCTTTCCCACCTTTTAATATGCCTACACATCCTGTTTCTAAGGGGGTTTCATAAGAAATCCCCATCGAATCTAGCTCATTAACTATAAATTTTGTTGTTTCAAATTCGCAGTAACTTACCTCTGGATGTTGATGAATATAGCGCCGAGTTTTAATCATGTAAGGCACGTATTTTTCAGTAAGTTCAAGAATCCTATCTTTTAAAAGCATCAGCAAACATTTATTTCATTTATAATACGGCTAAATTTATTTTACTTCAGAAACAATTCTCTATGAACTCTATCGAGCACCATATCTCAAAAGACGGGTCATCAACGCTATATTCAAAGCAATTTGAACAGTTTTACCATAATCCAAATGGTGCTATTTCTGAAAGTAAACATGTTTTTTTTGAGCAATCTGGAATTATAGAATCTTTAAAAAGAACCAATAATTAAATTTCAATTTTTGAGATGGCCTTTGGAACAGGTCTTAATTTATTATTATTGATGGAATATCTAAATAAATTCGA
>JAYPYN010000089.1:2297-9124 GCA_038154605.1 Balneolaceae bacterium | reverse complement strand
ATTTTTTGGCACTGCGCAAGACCATAAACGAGTGGGTGACGGTGATACTGGATTAAATACTGGAGGTATGGGAGCATACTCTCCAGCGCCTATCGTTACAGAACAACTACTTGCACAGGTTGAAGAATCTATCATCAAACCAACCATCGATGGCATGAAAGCCGAAGGAAATCCCTACACAGGATTTTTATATGTGGGGTTGATGATAACTGCAGAGGGGCCGAAAGTAGTGGAGTATAATTGCCGTTTTGGAGATCCAGAGTGTCAGGTGATTATTCCTAGATTAGAATCTGACCTGCTTGAGGCCTTAGTAGCTTCTGTTGAAGGTAGGTTAGCGGAAACTAACATAAAATTTGATTCAAAATACCGATGTACGGTGGTGTTGGCATCGGGCGGATATCCTCAGAGCTATCAAAAAGGGAAAGTGATTACGGGCTTAGAGTCTGTAGAAAAAGCATTGATTTTTCATGCAGGCACCAAGATGGATGGCGATCAAATTCTCACAAATGGGGGTCGAGTACTAAATGTAGTTGGGTCTGGGGATTCCCTTCAAGAAGCCATTGATCAATCCTATACAGCAATAAAGCGTATACATTTTGAAGATTCCTTTTACCGTTCTGATATCGGTGCTAAAGGTCTGAAACATCTGTAATGATTCGTTTTATCTCAATATTGCTTTTTATTCTGGGATACAACGCATCTTTACAGGCACAGGAGAATGAGCAAGAAGAAAAAGACATCATTTTTTCGGGATTAGAAAATGCCACTTCTATATATGCTACCCAAGATCATCTTTTTGTAGTAGAATCAGGAAAACATCGATTGTTGAAACTCGATCATAATGGGAATCTGATTGAAACATTAGGTGGATTAGGAACAGGCGATTATCAATTTGATACTCCAATCGGTGTTGATGCCACTAACGGTTTAAAAATCTACGTGACCGATTATGGAAATGAAAGAATACAGGTGTATGATCGTCGATTTCAATACTTGGGATCCATTACTGGGGAAAGTGGCTTTCAAAACAGAAGAATTTCCCCCACTCAATTAGTAGTCAATGATTTCGGTGAGTTGTTTGTGTACGATGATGCATCGAAAGCCATTTTAAAGTTCGATAAAAATGGAAATTTCATGGATGAGTTTGATCTTAGTGGATTGCAAGCATCAAATATTGAAATAAGAAATGATGAACTCATTATTACAGATAGAATTTCAGGTCAAATTGGGGTTATAAGTCAGAATGGACTTTTGAGAAGTATTTATCCAGTTGCCGATACTCAAATGGATTTACAGGGATTCGTTGATGGAGTATCTTTCTTTACATGGAATTTTTCACTTTTTAATAATCGGATTGAAAAAATCTCTTTCAATCATTAGCTTGGCCAAACACAATAAACTCTATCGCTTATTTTGGAGACAAACCAATGATTAATAAAATGGATTCTAAATTGTTACTGCCAGTTCTATTATTATTTTTAATCATTCAAGGTTGTGATAATCCAGCAGCAATTACACCTGGCTCACAATTACCAATAATAACAACAGGTATAGTCATTACAAATGAAAGTAGTCCAGAAACAATAGCCATATGGGGAAATCCTTCATCTATATCGTCTTTGGATATTGGAGCATCACCAAATACGGATTCTTCACAAGTTTATATAACTAAATTGCAACTTTATACTCCATATCCCAATCCCTCAGATGGTTCTCAAATATTACCGTTTTCCCTTCCAAGCCCGGCTGAAGTAAAAATCTGGGCTGAAACCGCATATTTACCCATTTCAAGTTCTGCTAATTTACCTTTAGGTATAGACTATTCGCCACCATACCAAAGGGTAGAGATATTTGATGGAGTAGTATCAGCTGGTCAAATTTCTGTAAACCTTAATTTGAAAAGTAAATGTAGGGGTGGAAATATGGAGCAAGGATTTTATAGGATATTTTTATTAGCAGAAAACAAATACTTATTTTATAGGGATATCTACATTCAAGGAGATCCAAGATTAACTCCAAGCGGACTGGAGGGAAAGAACCAAGATTTTAATACTTGTGAATTTAATTAGATTTATATTCACTTTACGCTTAAACAATGAAACTAATATTATGAAATTAAATTATATCATACTAATTACACTACTATCATTAACTGTTGGAAACGTTAATGCGCAAAATTCCTCGTTAGATGATAGAACATTTGGACTAACCGCCTCTATTCAAAATGAAAATTTAGATTTTCAGTTACCAATTTGGTTGAATCAAAATTTGGTAATTGCTCCAGTAACTGGTTTAGTATATGCACAAGATTTTGGGATGGATTTAACATTGGGTATGGTACTTAAAAGTTATTTTACTAATTCCCAAGAGGCAGTTCCATATGTTTCTTTTAAAAGTGCTGCAATTTTTGGGATACCCGATGAAGGCGATACTATCACCGATTTCATTATTGGGGTCGGTTTCGGTGGGGAATATTTTTTCAATCCAAAATTTAGCATAGGAATTGAATATCAAGGGAATGCATCTATTTCTGATGAAGGTTCTTTCAGATTTGGAAATGCTGGCAATCTAAATTTTAATACTGCAACACAATTATCAGCTAGCATTTACTTTTAGTATGTATAAAAAAATTTTACTTTTATTAACCCTATCTATTTTAAGTTGTGATAATTCTTTTACGCCAGAATATACACTAGCTTGGGAACCACCCGTGATAAACCCTGTTACCTTTATATCCGAAACGTCACCTATTGTAGCAAAAGAAATAACATTCAATAAAGTGAATCATCACTACTTTGGATCATCGCAGCCAATAGACTTTGAAACAATTAAGGATTTTTATATTCAATCGCATATTAATACGGAGCAAAAAAACAAAAAATTGCACTCAACATTAATAAACTTTACCATTCCAGAAGCTTCTCATGTAAAAATCTCTATTATGGCTGCGCGTTTACCTTTCGAAGAAAAGGGTACACTTATCCAAAGATTTACAGGTTCAGCATATGTTAAACTAAGAAGTGGTGGAATCATAATTACCGATCAACCTTATACTGCTGGAAGACATTCTGTTGCTATAAATGTAAATGAAATACCTTCTGGTGCTTACGTAATGATATTACAATCAGACAAGTTTAATGTTGTAAGAAACATGTTAATCTATCGAAATTGTGAAGAATTGACACCAGAACTTCGTCCATATATTTTGGATTGTAGTGAAAAAAATTATTGATCCATTTGATACCTCGAGTGCTTTCGATGAAAAAACAGATCAAATCTTTGAGCATCAAAAAGCAAATAACCTAGTTTACAAACGCTTTTGTGATGCGTTGCATATCAGTAAAATCACTTCCATTGATGAAATTCCCCTTCTGCCAATACAAGCGTTTAAAGATACACTTATATTCACTGAGCACTCATCACCCATTACTAAACACTCAAAACTAGTTTTTCAAAGTTCGGGAACCAGCGGGATGATCCGGAGTAAACACTTGGTTTCGAATCCAGAGATTTATCGACAATCGATCATACGAGGCATGAATCATTTCTATGATTTGGATGAATATGTTATTCTAGCCTATACTCCTGGGTATAATGATAACCCTCATTCTTCACTAGTATGGATGCTTAATTCATTAATTGAACAGGAACCTTCTGGGTTAAGTCGATTTTTAGATTTAGGTACTTCACTAGCTCAATCGCATATCGATGAAATTTATTCAGCTGGTAAAAAAGTGATGATTTTTGGAGCTGCTTTTGGGTTGTTGGATCTGATCGAAATGGGTCTGCCAAATCTTCCCAACGATTCTATGATCCTAGAAACAGGAGGGATGAAGACATTTCGTAGGGAAATGACCAAAGAGAACCTTCATCAACAATTAGCAGATGGATTTGGAGTGGAGAAAAAGTACATCCACTCAGAATATGGAATGACTGAATTATTAAGTCAGGCATATAGTCGTGGAAGTTTATGGTTTGATACCGTTCCTTGGATGCGAGTAACCATACGTAATCCATATAACCCAATGCAAATACAGCCACCCGAAACAGAAGGGTTGATTGGAGTTATTGATTTAGCAAATATTAATTCCTGTTCCTTTATTTTAACTGGGGATAAAGGGATTCAAAACAATGAAGGACAATTTCAAGTGTTAGGGCGGTGGAATCCTATTAATCTTAGAGGCTGTAATTTTTTGATTGATGAGTAGTTTTTGTCATTTCGAAAGAGCGAAAGCGAATGAGAAATCTAGAGTTTTCGTAGATAGTAAAATTGTTAGATCTCTCACAGTGTTCGAGATGACAAACCAGAAATTATAATCATGACCTATTATGTATATATCACAACCAATAAGAGAAAGAGTACGCTTTATATTGGTATAACTAATGATCTCCCATCTAGAATTCTTGAGCATGGATTAAATGCGGGAAAGGTAAATACATTTTCAGGAAAATATTATTGTTACAATTTGTTGTATTACAAAGAATATCAATATGTTGAAGATGCCATTCAAAGAGAAAAGCAGTTGCAAAAATGGAGAAGATCAAAAAAAGAAAAGCTAATTTCATCGATAAATCCAAAATCTAGCTTTTTAAATAAACATTTAGGACTGTACCCATTTGGAGATTATTCTGACATTAGAAATATTATTACTCGAAGAAAAAACTGATTATTTAAATCGAAATGGACATTTTTTCACACATCCAACACATCGATAATGCCACACGAAGGTGGTTGCAAGCAGAAAATAGATCTCTTAAAGAAGCTATCGATAAAACGGTTCAAGAAGGTTTGTTTTCTTTCGAGGATATCAAATTTGCAATACTCGCTTTGAAAGAAAAAGTAGATGCAGGTCAAATAATAAAATGGGCAGAGCGAGTAGGGCTCGGGGAAGGGCAAAATCAAAAAGGAAAGAAAGTACTTTGTTTACATGCAGGAAATTTACCGTTAGTTGGGTTTCAAGATGCATTAGGAACCATTCTTTCCGGCGCAAATTATAGCGGTAAGCTCTCAAAAAAAGATCCTTATTTGTTACCCACATGGTTAGATGCTCTAAAGGATATTGGACTAGAAAACTCAATGCATTATTCAACATCATTAGATTCTTTTGATGGTTTGCAAGCTCATAAGGTATTATTTGCGGGATCTGAACAATCTGTGCAGCCCGTGAAAGAACAACTTATTCAAAGTAATGCTGCCCATGAGAATACTGAGTTTGTAGTACGAACAGCAAAATTCTCAATGGCATATATTTCCTATGAAGAACCACAAGTGATGACTGATTTAGTAGAGGCTATATTTCGTTATGGAGGTCAGGGATGTCGTTCGGTGGCTGTAGTGGTAAGTCCGATAAGTTTTAAAGATCTAACATGTCATTTTCAGGATTATGTTGAAGCTTTTTGGTTGAAGAATCCACAAATTAAAAGTCCAAGTCCTTTATTGGAATACCAGTTTGCCTATAACAAAGCTATTGAACGTGAGCAGGTATGGATGGATCATTTTCTAATTCAGGAAAGTGAAGATTTTCCTGAAATGGATTTCACCCTGCATTGGATAAAGGGGGGTGAAGCAAAACTGAAAGAATTAAAAGAGCGATACGGTACAGCTGTTCAAACCGTATATACGGCCGGACAAAATATCGAAGGTATAAATACCGAATTTCTGAGTGAAGCCCAAACGCCCAACTTGTGGTGGGAACCAGATGGGATAAGGGTTATTTAATTCCTAGAAATGATAACCCATTTAGTATCAATATTGAATACTCGAATATTTGATTCTAAGTAAATGTCATCACCATAATTACTCTGGGCATCAATTATTAGATTTCTCTTAGGTACAAAAATGAAATCATATGCAAAAAACCTTCTTTGTGAATTGTGGTATATGGCATCAACTAGTTCTTTATTACCAAATTCGATTCGGTAGATCTTTAAAGCACCTTCAGTTTGATGAATAATATACTTTTGGTCAAAATGTTTTATAGCAAATGTTCGCTCGTCAAACTCATCAATGGAAGAAGATGTTCGATTATTATACCTCATAAATGAGCCATTATTATTAGTGATATACAACGTATCTAGAGATGGAGAAGTACTAAAACTGTTTCGATCTGATGGAATTCTTTCAACTTGAACAACAGAATTATGAGTTGGAATAAACACTCCATTGTTAATAGTGTAATTTTGAAGTCTTATTGAACCCGTCGAATGGTCTAAACCTAAGCTGAGCAATTCTGTACCTTCCTCATTAATAAAATAATATCCTTTTTGAACATCAATTTCAGTTAATTGGGAGGTAGTAAAATCATAGATATACTCAAAATGCGATGATCCATTTGTATGCTCTACTTGGGCGGCAATTAATAACTTTGATTCATTATCGAAAAATACGATATCGGTGATATACTCGAGACCTACAATAAGTATTTTATCTAAGATTAATTGAGTAGAAGAATCATATAAATACAGTGTTTCCTGATTCCATCGATCGTTATATAGTATCAAACGGTCGCCCGACGTATTTACTCTGATAAATTTAATGCCATCGTATTCTGTGATAAAATTCGAAACTTGATAAGTATCTAGATTAAGTATTTTCATTTTGTCTGACTCAACCCCAGAGTTACTCTCTAAATAGAGAATGCTATTCAGGCTTTCTGAATATTCAATATCATAGATTGTACTATAGTCTCCTGGTTGGGTAAAAAGCGTACTTAACATTGGTTGAAAACGAACAGTGATATTATTAATCTCAGTTGAATATTCTGACTCTAAGCGGTAATAAACTGTTTCTTCATCTGGTAAATTAGAATCTGTATACACTGGAAATT
>JAYPYN010000089.1:0-2287 GCA_038154605.1 Balneolaceae bacterium | reverse complement strand
CTTCTATATAGGTTGAAATTTCTTTGTTGTTCGTCATTATTGGTTATATATAACTCAATTTCACCCTTTGAGATTGTTAAAACCGAATCAATTGATGCAGGTTGTAAAGGTAGGTTCAGTCCTGAACTCGACCAATCAGAAAATTGATCATCATAAAAAGCTCTTATCCTTATGTTAATATCGTCAATTAATGGAACGTTTTCTTCAAAAGTAAAATCTGTTGAATTAGCTGGTAAACTATAGTTAAATGTAGATCCACTGTGCGATATTTGAACCTCATAACCTTCTTCAAAGTGGAAAATATCATCCCAAGAAAAAGTAAATGATTCAGAATTGATCAACTGAATGTTATGTAAATCAGGAATGGAGAGCTGTACAAAATCATATTTAGCTGCTCCAAAAGTTGTATCTAGATTGGTAACATACATAGGAGATACTTCGATGATTTCAGAGAATCCTTTACCTTGAATAGGGATTACAATTTCTCGTGAATCAATATCGTCAATTATGGTAGATTCAATGAAATCAGTATTATTGACAGTCTGTTTAATACGATAACCTTTATGAAATATGGCATTACTGCTAAAATTAACTCTATAACTTTGATCAATTTGGACTGCATTAATTTCTATCACTTTCCCAAGATCTACATTTACAATTAGTGGATTACTTAAACTGGTATCCTTAAATGTATATATTTGATACTGAGTAGGAAAAATAAAGATATTGCTTGAATCGGTGAATTGTGAGTTATTCTCAGGTACTGTACCAATTAATTCAGTATTTCCAGCTGCATCTACTGTCTTGAAAATTTGATAACCGTCCTCAAAATTAGATTTATCTCTCCAATTCAGTATTATGTTGTTCCCATCAATTTTGTAGGATAGTCCTAATTGCGATGGTTGATCCGGAACGAATCCAGAAGATTCAGGATCGTTCTTATTATCCCTTTCAAACTCGGGAGCAGTAGAACACGAATTAATAATACAAACGACCAAAAAAAATAAAAGTAGTCTCATTTTAAGGAATTTAGATTAACTTTTAAGGTAGCAGTACTTATATGGTTACCATCTATAAGTATATTGTCTAAATAAAAATTTAGAGGTTTTGGATTGCTATAACCTCCTTTCGGGGTACTTAAAAAAGAATCAAAAATATTTCCTACATAGGTTAGTATTGTTAAACCTAGAAATATTCTACGTCGATTATCTAATAATTTTAATGTATGCGCATGATCTTCCAATTTATTTCCAAGCTCTAGTGTTTCAATTTCATTTACACTAGTCTGGTATGTATCTAAAATTGTGTAGTATTTTTCTCTCTCGGTTTCATAGCTATTTTTTGCTAATAGGTAGGAGATGGATAGACCCGTAGTTCCAAGAATATAACCTAGGCTTTTAATTTTTTGATTTTTATACCATTGTGACGCTCCTGGAATAAAACTTACGCTTCTACTATAATATTTTGATGGACGAACATTATGTTCAAGCACGGTAAATTGACCATAAATTTTTGTACTTATATCACTAATTTTCCCTTGGTTATCTTTGAATTGGAATTCTGGAAAGCGATCATTTGATCTAAAAGTTGTAAATCCAATCCCTAATAAAGAATCTTCATACATTATTTCGGTATCAGGTTCACTTATAATCATTATGTTAGCTTCAAAAAATGCAGCAGTAGCAAAATTATTTTTTAAATTTTCTATGCTTAAAGCAAGGTCATCAAAAGTAACTTCCTTGCTGGTAGTGCTGTCTTTTAATACCATCATATAAAATTTCTTAATCGCTTTATTAGGTAGTCCCAAAGAAATATATCGGTTGCCAACCAATAATTTCACCGCCTGGTTATTTTGAATTTTTATGATTTCATCAAATTCATTATCGATTACTAAATAAGCAGAATCAGCATTGAAAGAAAAATGTACAAATGATGAATCTTGAGCATAAATTTTTAATGTTGAAATAAAGAAGAGGGTGGTATATAGAAATATTAATTTCATAGCTAATTTCAATTAATTTTCCATTTATGTTCGAATCTAATAATTTTTAGTTCATTTGAGAACAATAGAGCCAGTAGGTTACCCGACTCAGAAACATTTGTGGTGTATAACTCAGATGAGAAGTTTTTAAACTCATAGTAGGGTGATATATAATCTATTCCGCCATGAAAAATGTTATATCGTACTTTTCCACAAGTAATATGATTTGAATTGAATCTATTGTTGTTATATTATTAACACATTAATACATTTGATTAATTTTTATTTAATGATATCCAATTAAAA
>JAYPYN010000088.1:0-9205 GCA_038154605.1 Balneolaceae bacterium | reverse complement strand
GCATGTTACTTCCTTCTCCAAGTACCATTATGGTGTGTTTAGAAGATTTAATATATTCAGCAACTTCTGATATATCTTCAACTTTATTAAGAGTAACTAATTCTTTTGCTACAGCGGATACTCTCATAGTTGAATATTGAGCTAAATCGACATCATACTGGATTTTAAAACCTCCTGATTCAGTCATTATTCTTTACTATTTATATCCGTTTTTTGCCCCACCTCATTTACCTTAACTCGAACTTTTTTAATTCTGTTATTTTGCACTGAATGTACAGTAAGTTCTAAATTTTTAAAATTAATGCGCTCGCCAACTGTTGGTAAGTTTTCGGTAGTATGATAAATAAGACCACCTAATGTCTCGAATTCATCATCTTCCGAGGTTAATTCACAATCTAAAATATCTTCCATATCGTCAAGATTAATTTGGGCATCAAACATATATATCCCATTTTTGAATCGAGTAAACATATCTAATTCCTCTCCCTCCTCATCGATGATATCGCCAACAATTTCTTCTAGTATATCATCCATTGTAACAATACCCTCTGTCCCTCCATACTCATCAACTACTACAGCTAAATGAGTTTTTTCATTTTGAAAATCTCGTAGTAGATCGTCCAATTTTTTTGTTTGAGGAACATATAACGCTTTCCTGCATATTGTTTTCCAATTAAATGCAGGAGATTTCCCAGCACTATGAATAAAAGGAAGAACATCTTTCGCATAAATTACACCAAATATAGAATCTAAGTCATTTTCGTAGAGCGGCATTCTTGAGTATCCTTCTTGGCGAATCACTGCGAGCACCTCTTCAAGAGAGTCACTAATTGAAACCCCAACAACATTAACACGAGAAGTCATTATTTCTCTAACTGTTGTGACTCCAAAATCAATAACATTTTCAATAATTTCTCTCTCATCCTCTTTTAGAGAACCTTCTTGTTCACTTACCTCAGCCATCATTTTTATATCCTGAGAAGTCATCTTGGAAGTTGCTTTAGGTAGTGTTTTTTCTAGTGTAATTGCACTTTTGGCTAAAATAGTGGCAATAGGCTTTAGAATGATATATAGACCGTAAATTAGACTACTAACTTTTCTAGAAGCTTTTAATGGATCATTAATAGCAATTAATTTTGGGGTTATTTCACTTAATATCAAAATCAAAAAAGTAAGAATTATTACTTCTATCGTGTAAACAACGACTTCTGATAGACCAATAACATTTAACAAATTACCAGCAATCACGGCCGCTAACACAGATGCCACAATATTTGAAAAAGTATTACCTATTAAAATGGTTGCAAGTAACCGTCTTGGTTTTTCGAGCATTTGTATAATTCTAAGATCTGCAATGGTATTATTTTCTTCTTTTTGAAGATCATTCATTTTATTGTTAAGAGAAAAAAAGGCTACTTCGGCTCCAGAGAAAAATGCTGATAAAGCCAAACCTAGCACCATAAAAAATAGAAGTATAAAAACTATCATTAGATCTAAATCACCACTAGAACTAACAATACCAAATAGATTTGTAATAAAACCTATACAAAAAAAGTTTGATGCTTCGATAAGACAGAATTTATTTGAAGTTATCCAAATTTAACCAGCTATCTAATATGTACAAAATAAAAAAGCGGTAAAGTTCATTTACCGCTTAAAAAATAGTTATGATTATTAGAATGGCAAATCATCATCCATAGTATCAAATGAAGAGTCTATAGGTGTAGCACTCGACATTTGTGGATTTGACTGTGGTTGATTTTGTTGGCTACTTTTTCGGCTATCAAGCATAGTCATTTGTAAGGCTTTGATTTCGGTAGTGTATCTTTTTTGACCTTGATTATCTTCCCATGAACGGGTTTGAAGTGGACCTTCAACATAAATTAAAGAACCTTTATTGAGATATTGTTGGCATATTTCGGCAAGTCTACCCCAAGCAACTACACGGTGCCACTCCGTTTTTTCTTGTTGCTCTCCATTCCCATCTTTATAACGTTCACTCGTTGCCAAATTTAAAGTGGCAACTGCTGTATTAGATTGAGTGTATCTTACTTCTGGATCTTGGCCTAGCCGGCCGATTAACATTACTTTATTTAATGAACTCATTACGTATCCTACTGTCTATTAGTTTTAATTGAATTACAATGTAAGACCTCTTAGAATACAATTCCTTACAAAATAATATTTTTTTCTTCATTCATCATTAAGTTTTACTTAATGATATATTTTTGAGTGCAAAATTTTTCTTTACAATCTATCTAAATTTGAGAGTGAATTATTATTTATTCGCTTTTTACAAGTACCAGTTGTTGCACATCAGATTTGCGTACTTCATTTAAAAATTCACGAAGTTGATTATAATTTTCTGCTCCGATTTCTCTTTCTTTCACCATAAAACTACGTTTGAAAGTAAATGTTTGATTTTCATCCAATGAAAACTCTGATTGATATTCAGCAAAATCTTTTGATAGTTTATTTGAATTTGGAAAAGACTCTATTTCAAATCCTTCTGGTATTTGAATATTAATGGAATCTGATTCAAAAAAAGGAAAATTAAATCTTATAGGTAATTCCCGATTTTCATCGAATTCTAAACTAAACCGCCATCTATTTAATTTATTAACTGGTATAAACAACCTTTTTGAGGAAGCATTGGCATAGTTTCCAACCTTAACGTTGAATACAATTTCTGATTGATTTGATTGTGAATTTACACCATCAAAATTTGCACTATTTATTTTCTTGGTATCACCTTCTAATTGATTTTCTAACCACTCTAATTTTGAAGCTTCACTTACTGATAATATTCTATATAAAACTCTAGATTGGTATGCTCCAGAATAAGTTAAACTACCTTCAATTATTGCTTTACCATCTTGATCTATTATCATTTCAGAGGTGCTTATTTGCGCATTATCCATGTATGAAAACTCTGGAGTTGAAACTATTTCTCCTCCATCTTTTGAAACAAGTAATGCTTTTTTACTGTAACCATCGCCTAGATTATTAGGAGGAAGGTATTTACTCGTACATTCAAGCCAAATTTTTTCTCCATTATCTAGCACTACTCTTAAAATTACATGATTAAATTGATTTCCTGAGAACTCTTCAATTAATGGACGTGAGCTTGTGGCATTAATAAGTACAGCATTTGCAGTTATACCCACATATTCTAGGGCTGCAAGCATATAATTGGTAAGTGCTTTACAATCGCCATAACTGTTATTGAATACATACTGCGCTGGAAAAGGTTTCCACCCTCCTATTCCCAATTGAATACTAACATATCGATTTTTCTTTTGAAGATAATCGAACAAAATATGTACAATTTCTTGTTGGTTTTGAATTCCTTCAACTAATGCATCGATTTCTAATTTAGCTTCTTTAGGTAACTCCCGCGTATTAGCTCCTAAATCATAATACCATTTACCAAACATTTCCCACGTTGATGCATCTCCAGAAGATCCTTCAATTACAAACTGCCCTGGTGAAACCAACATATACGGAATGTTTTCCGTAATCGCTGAATAAGGCTCGGATTCTTTTGCCAATTGATTGCTAAAAGACCAATTATATACGATACCTCTAGAACTTTCTACAATAGAAGGCTCAATATCAAAATTAACAGGATGGGTTCGTACACCAGTACCATTATCAAGAATCAAAAATGAAGATAAAATTACAGATTGGTCTGGACCAATGGGTACCCAAGATGGTAAATTTAGGGTTCCATATAGTTTTTTTTCATATTCATATTCAATAGTGTAAGGATATGAGTTACTATTCACCTCAATCACTTTAATCCTATTATCAGAAAAGAATGAAACTCCATCGAATTGACTATAATCTGATGCATCTTTCATAGAATATCTTCTAACTTCTTCCCCTCTTTTATCAATCAAACGGGCGTTCATGTAATTTACCTTACTTAATTGATCGTAAGGTACAGCTATCACAGATTCTCTATCATGTTCCTCGTCTAGTATCGTTATAGCTACCCTTTTTCGATATAATGCATTTGAGGCATCCTCAATTACTAGTTCGGTATTATTTTCATGCACTACTGAATGTGCATTATTTAAGAATTTTGGATGGATATTTGAGTAGTTAGTATTAGTGAATTGATATACTAATGGTGGACTTCCACATGTACAGATTAGTAACATCAAAGGTAATAGTGTATATCTCATAATATTTTCTTTAAAACGATTTGTTCAGCTAAACTGGTTACCATTTGATCGTACATCCCTTTTAGTGTTTTATACTCATTTGGCATGAAACGAATTTTATCTATTTTTAAGCGATAATTCATAGATATTTGATTACCATCTGCTCGTATAATCCTCCTAAACTCACCTGATCGACCGGGTAACCTATATAGTACAGGTTGAGGTAACTCATCTATAGTCCAGCCTTCAGGAATATTTATAGTCATAACAATATTTTCATCAAAAGGATAGTCATAATCGATAGGATAAGTTCGGTTCTCTAATTTAAATGGATTACTCCCTAATCGATCCATGATCATTGGATTGAAATAGAAGGTTGAATTATCGGATGTACCTTTACGATTTATTTTAAAATTAATATCATAACCTTTAAGTACCTCATTGCTATGTATTGTAAGATCAGAAATATTATAAACAGGATTAGTACCAAAATACTTCTTGGTGAGTGCATCTGAAAAATCTTCTTTTTTATGAAGCTCATCCATATCCACAGCATACAAGCCTTTTAATTGAGTATTTATATTAGCTCTTACACTGTCTTGATCTATCGTTACCGTGATATTTTTGAAGGAGGAATTCTTTACTATTTGATCTACTGGTAACCATACAAGCTGATCCGTGTAAACCATTAACCCATTGCTTCCAAGCACATTAAATGGTAGGATATTGTAGGGTCTGGAGCGATTTTTTGGATCAAGCAAATAATATTGACCGTCAATAGCAACATAGGTAATAGTTGAATTGAATTGTGTAGCCTCTGGAAAAAGACCAATTATTTCTCCATTTCCTGTGGTACTTACTAACACAGGATACGCTTCAAAACCTGCTTCCCTAAGTAATTGAATGAGCACAAAATTAATAGCCGAACTATGGCCAATTCCTTCTTTATAAACTTCTTCTAAACTTTTACGAGTATACAATCGATGTCGTTCATCCCATTCAATAGTTTTTTGTACATGATCATAGATTGCAATCATTTTATCGAGATTGGATTTAATGTCTTTTGTTATACTATTCGCAACATTTTTAAGCGTTTTACTACTCTTTAAACGATCACCATAATTTCTATATTCATCAAAATAGTCAACCAGTTCACTCCATGTTGGAATGACAGTTTCTGGCAATGAATTCGGCATATCAATAGCTGCTAACTCAAAACGTAAGTGCGCTAAATAGTCAACCTTAGCTTTCATAAATGGTTCGCTCTTTATCGCGGGAAGATCAACCATAATGTATTTATTTTTTATACCTTCTAATACATATTTTTGTTCTCTATTAGTGGTTCTAACAATGTCGCTTTCTACTGGCCCTGTTCCTCCAGATCTTGAACTAGAGCGTAAAATAATTAGTTCATTATACGGTGTTTCTTCTTTTACAGAATATTCATGGTAGCCTCTTGTTACGCTCAAAAATTTATAAAATTCAGGAATTTTTGTATTAAACTCACTCCAAATAGTGGGTATTTCTCGTTGAAAGAACCAATTTGGGAAATCAAATAAATAATCAGAAGTCAACTTATACTGATATTCTAAAATGCACCCAACTCTCACATTTGGTATCGAAAATTTATATAATGTCCAATATTCATCAACCTTTTCTTTGAATTTATCTCGCCTCCCTAATTTAGACTTAATTAACTTTCCTTTTTTGTTTTCGCAATAAGAAATTGCTTTTAGACCTACAATCTTTTGTTTGGGTTTACCACTTCTATATCTAATGGAAACATCTGCCAAACTTAATGCATCATCATTTAAAATTTTTATTCTTGTGTGTCGAGTTACCTCTAGTTTAAATTCATTTTGTTTATAATTTATTTCCGCATTTCCAACATCAAACAAAACTACCGCACTTGCAGATGAATCTTGCTCATATATTGATAAATTTATTTGGTTATCAGGAATTTCCCCATATTTGTAAGATTGTGCCGCTAATGTGTTTGATACTACAATTAAAATCCCAATACATACTTTGATTTTCATCTATACTAACCTTGTTTATAAAGGTTTTAAAAAAGAAATTTTATGAATAAATTTCAACAAAAAAAACACACACAGATTAATCTAAAGTACAGTCTGCATCATAACACCAATAGTTAAGATCCACTAAGAAAAATTGAGAATTAAATTCAGATGCCTGTATTTTTTCCAGTTCAATATTGTGTTGTAAATCTATTGTTATTCAGATTTTATTTTTTCTAGAACTACAGTAAATGATTGTGAATCAACCACTTTTTGAAATAAATTTTTAACCATCGAATAATCTTCAACTCTATAATAGGTTGAAGCAATATTTATATCAGAAACTAGAGTTAACTTATCTCCTTGTTGACTCACCATAAATCGATAATAACCGGTATTATTAGGTAATCGAATCTGAGTATTTTTAGGAATTTCATCAATTACATATCCCTCAGGAATTGTTAATGAAGCTACATATTGTCGCTTACATGGATAATTTATTTCTACGGGAAATTCTCTGTCTTCTGCTTTAAATGGGTTTTCTTGTAATACAAGAAATAAAAATGGTTTTAAATAAATCAGATTTCCATTCACATCAAATACAGACTCCTTAGGAATACTGAGTGATGTCTGGAAACTTATTTGCTCTCCCATTTTTTCTAAATTGTCGAAAGAAAAAGAATCCACTCTAATTCCTTGGATGTCATTGAATTCATTTTCCCAATATTCGTCAAGGTCGGATAAATTTACTTCTGTTCGCAGACGTTCTGGAAATTCACCCATCAAACAATCTTGGTACTTTACATTCACTGTTGGACTTTCTGAAACAGAATATGTTAAACTGATTCGCTCATTGTTCTTATCCATGGGGTTAGATTGTAACCAACCAAAAGAATCATCTTCACGAATCACAAACACTTTTCTATATAGTATTTTTGGATGAGGTGATTTAAACGATCGATTACCTGAGGATGAATCCATTACAAATGCTCTATTTTCTATTTCAACAACAGCTAATAGCATATTAAACTGATTTATTAAAGCAAAATCAGTCAATACTGATCCGTTTGATCTCGTAATAAGTAATCCTGGACTTGCTTTTATACCAGCATGTTTAAGCATTTCTACAAGCATATGATTTATATCAACAGTGTTCCCAATATTACTATCGAAGGTATCCCTAAACCTTTTTCTGTAAGAATACTCCAATATCGTACCTGAATCTACCCCAGGAATTGAAATTTTTTTTAGATTGATATCATCATTAAATTTTTCAGTGATAATTTCTTTACGATTTAATTTCGTTTCTCTTATAGCACCAGATTCAGAGAGTCGATAGGAGGAAGCTTTAATTTCAAAAACTTCTTATTTGAATTCTTTATTGATTGGAATTTCAACATTAGCGTATTCCAATCCTTCATCATTTAGTATTAACATCCTTTTATGATAGTTTAGATATGCACTAACATCGGAATCGAAATGAGCATAGCCATACTCAAACAATATAATGGCCGGCATAGTAGAATCATTTTTGGTGTTATGAGAAGAAAATTCAAGACTACTTATGTCGCCTAATTTCTTGATCTGTGCTCTGATTTATAAAGTATAAAAATTTAAAAATATTATAGTTGCGAGGATTTTTATTATTATTATACTTGAAAAATTAGCTTATGGAAAGAAACCGATAATATATAATGATTCTAAAACTATTCAATATAAAATCAATAAGTAAAGCCCCATATACTAAAGAATATGAGGCTTTCAAATACAATGTAACACCTTATTTTTGCGTTAAAGAACTTACACCTGGCAAGTTTTTACCTTCTAAGTATTCTAAACTTGCCCCACCTCCTGTAGATACGTGAGATACTTTGTCAGATAAGCCTGCATTTTTAATTGCTGATGCAGAATCACCACCACCAATAATGCTAGTTGCTCCAAATTCGGTTGCTTCTACCAACGCTTGAGCTACAGCGTTTGTACCTTCGGCAAAACTTGGCATCTCAAAAACACCCATTGGTCCATTCCAAACAACAGTCTTTGCAGCTTTAATCACATTTCCAAAAGCTATAGCAGACTGCGGTCCTATATCCAAAGCTTCCCAGTTATCTTTTATATTATCTTCGTCAACAACTTCTTGATTCGCGTCATTACTAAAATCATCTGCAATCACAAAATCAAAAGGTAACATCAAATGTACCCCTGCTGTCTTTGCTTCTTTCATTAGTTCTCTAGCAGTATCTATCATCTCTTCTTGTAATAATGACTTACCAACCGATTTACCATTTGCTACTAAGAATGTATATGCCATTCCTCCCCCAATAATTATGGTATCTACTTTACTTATAAGCTGCCTAATGACTGGAATTTTATCTGAAACCTTGGCTCCACCTAAAATGGCAACAAATGGTCGTACTGGGTCATTTACGCTATCACTTAAATATTTAATTTCTTTTTCGAGTAAATAACCAGATACAGACGGCTGAAGAAATCTAGTTACTCCAGCAACCGATGCATGAGCTCGATGAGATGATCCAAAAGCATCATTTACAAAGAGATCTGCATGGGATGCCAACTGCTTGCTAAAATCTTCATCATTATCTGTTTCTTCTTTATAAAAACGAACATTTTCTAATACAACCACTTCACCTAATTTAGCTGTATCAATTACTTCGCTTGCAACATCACCGATACAATCATTTGCAAAATGAACAGGTGCATCAATCAAAGTAGCAAGATGATCTGCTACCGGCTTTAAAGAAAATTGTTGGTTTCTTTCCCCTTTTGGGCGACCTAAATGACTGGTTAATATTAGAAGCCCACCATTTTCTATCACAAAATTAATGGATGGTAATGCAGCTCTAACGCGATTGTCGTCAGTGATTTCGCCGTCAATGATGGGAACGTTAAAATCTACGCGCATCATAACTTTTTTGCCAGTTAGATCAATATCGTTGAGAGTGAGTTTAGCCATGTATTTTATGTTTTTATTATTTTAATTTCTTAAAGGTACAATCT
>JAYPYN010000087.1:0-9338 GCA_038154605.1 Balneolaceae bacterium | reverse complement strand
TCATTGAATAGGGTCTTACGAAGTATAGCATGTTATCATGCTATACTTCGTAAGACCCTTAGATAATTTAGGTTATTCAATTCGATTATAAATTTATATAATATTTATACTTTTAAAGAAATATCAGTAAATTTTTGAACGCATTAACAAACACTTTAAACGAGATGTCTTTAAGTTTTAAGTCAAATAGTTTTTTAGAAAAGCTCGATAGCATATTAAATTTCGATCTTTCAACAAAACTACCATCTAGCTTATTGATTTTTCAAGACGCTATCGCTCAAGCTAGTATTGCTTTAGCCATAATTTCTTTCCCATATGTGCTATATTTGTTATTCAGACTAAAAAAATATGGCTGGATTATTTTCTTCTTTATTTTTGTTTGTACTCCTACAGTTTTTTTTCATTACCTACTCAAAAATACAGAATGGTTTATACTTGCAAATCTTTCATTACTTTTATTTTTAGGAATATATCTCTTCCTTTTGAAATTGACTTCCAACGATTGGAAAGAACCAAATTTTGTTGATTATTATAGAAAAAGAACATAATACTGTACATAAATCTACATTAATTAAACAACATCTAATCATTATTCTTAATATCAATTATAAATTAGGCCATTAAGCAATTCAATTTTCTCAATGTCCCTAGTCCTTAATCATATCATGGCTCATTGAATAATTCTTAATTGATAATTGAACCATTCTTATTTGATAATTAAAAACCGCTAAAACTTCCTAGCTAGTACTACCGTCTCTTTGAACGTTCGATCCTTTCCATTCGAACTATCATAGGCCTCGAAATACACAATATAAATTCCAACTCTATTTCGAGTTCTATCATCTGTTAGTCCATCCCAAATCAATGATCCTTCAAAGCCTGCTTGGTAGTTATTTACCAATTCCCGCACTTCTCTTCCATATCGATCAAAAATGCGTACTCGCAGAAGATAATCAGCAGCATCTAATGTATAGTTAATGAACAGATTATCCTCGAAGCCATCATCGTCTGGAGAAAATGGATTAGGACTAAATGATATTCCATTTCCGTCAGGAGACGCCCCTGATTCTTGATAAATAGTATTTTGTGCCAGTGGTGTACCACCAGAAACATGCGTAGATGACGACCAATTACTTGCGTCGTTACTCGGACCATCAGGATCGATCTTTTCTATGGCGATCCCTCTTGTATCATATAAATTAGGATTTTGCCAACTTTCGTCATAAAACACAGAATCAATAGTTATTCCACTACTATCTGCCAAAAAGATAGCGTCATTGGTCGAAGCCAAACTTAAACTAGTTCGATCTACTTGAATCACCTCTTCTTCTGCAGTGCCTTCCAGTTCGAAGTAACGGGCAAGTTTACTTTCACTAAAACGTGTGGTTTCATCGTCTGAGTAAATTAACATATACGAATCGGGTGCTAACCATTTATAACGAGTTGATACTGGAATAATCGACCGAATGTTGTTTTCTTCGTCTGGTGCATCGTGCAGAAATATCCCTTCCAGTGAAATTGCTTGTTCGGTGGGATTAAACAGTTCGATGTATTCGGTTTGATCTGGTAAATTATCCTCATTGTCAGCTAACGGATTGTATAAAATTTCATTGACTATAACTCCCCCAGGTTTTATTGGTTCTGCTACTAAACTTGAAACAGTGGGTGCAATATTTCCTTTATAATCACTCAAATTGCTAATAGAAATTCTTCCCAATCCCCCCTTCCTTTCTTTAGAAGTGCTGGATTCGAATTCTATCCAAATTTCCGAAGCTATAACATCTGGAATATTCGAAATCGTACCATTTAGATGTTCAATAGTTACTTCATTTTCATTGGAAAGGCGAACAACTTCGGAAAAAGCAATAAATAATCTGGAATCAGTGGTGGAAGAAAAAAGTATTCCTGGTGGACGTATATCCTCTTCATATACAGAGTTTATCAAACCGGCAGAAACACCAGTTTCTGTGACAGATGTTGCCCAATTAGATTTATCGGAGGAAGCAGCACGTGGATCTTTTCGCTCCACCGAAAAACCAGGCATATCCCCTCCCCAATTCGAGGTATAAAATAAACTATCGATGGTTATACCAAATGTATTCCTTATCACCAACTTATCTCCCGAATCATTTAAACTTGGGAAGTTACTTAGATAAATTCCATATTCAAGCGCATTGGCAAAAGGTTCATTATCTGTAAGAACTACATATTCACCAGCATTTAAGATTACTCCATCCGGCATGTTAACAGTAACACCCGCATCTGAAAAAGTCCACCCACTGAGATCAAAATTGTAGTTGGTTGGATTATATAATTCCACAAATTCTGGAGATAAGGCATCTTTTCGGCGATATAACATTTCATTGATTACCACACTTTGTTGCTCTGCCTCAGAAACTTCCACATAGGTTAAATCTACTATCTGTTCAATCTGCACATTACCGAATAAATCCTCTACATGTTTTAGAGCTATTGAAATGATTTCACCATCTTCAAAATTATCATCAAATTCTATTTCAACTGAATCATTTATGACTTCTATGTAGCTTGGAACCTGAGAATCATTTACTGTATAATTTTCAGGATTTACCGCAGACTCTCCAAATAATCGCTCATTGAAAATGAGTTGTATTTTGCTATCAGAGAGAAAATTTGCCTCTAGTACATAGGGAGCTAAGGTATCCGGGAGGATTTCATTTTCTATTCCAGGGGTACCTTTTTCCAAGGAAGGGCTTTCCCCCCAGTTTTCAGAATAAATTCCTGAAAAAAGAACCGATTTTCTCTCAAGTGATACTTCGTCTCCACCCCAATTTGATGTGTACGTGAGAGAATCCATCAGGAACCCTTCACTATTTTTAAGCACTAACGCATCAGTAGAATTATTTAAAGCGGGAAAGCCAGATACATCAAGTAATTTTATGTTTTCAAAGGTTTGAATAAGCGTGGAATCTGGAGCCAATATTAAATATTCCCCTGCTTTTAAATAAAATTGAGTATTTGATATCACCTTTTTATTTCCAGAATTATCTGCAAATGTCCACCCTTGTACATCAAAATTATTTGGGGTAGAATTATATATTTCCACAAACTCCGAAAAACCTATGGGGGCATCATACACGAATTCTGTGATTTTTACATCATTCGCTTGAGATGGAGATATCACTACATATTCAAAATCGATAAGGATGAGATCATTTTTATTTCCAAAAATGTCTGTTTGATTAGCTATTTCTAAGGTATTGAATTCAAAAAATGATTCTTCGAATGAAAGAAGAATGGTATCTGGTGCAAAGAACCGAACCAAAGTGGGGTAAGTTGTGGTAGGTGATGCAGAAAGCGCATTGGTTAATCTAAAATGCTCGATGGTTAACGCAGAAGTATCTTTTAACTGTTCATTAAAAATTAACTCCATTTCTTTATCCGAAAGTAGGTTGTATTCTACAAGAAGTGGCGCTGTTTCATCTAATCCTAGTGCATTTTGTTGGGCAGGTGTTGCAAGGTTTTCTGTGGGATGATCCCCCCAATTTTCTTTTAACGTAGAAGGGAAATTGGGACTTCTACGCTCAAGAGAAACATCTTTACCTCCCCATAAAGAATAATAAGTGAGTGAATCAATGATCATTCCGTTTGGATCTTTTATAACAATGGCATCATTGGAATTATTCAAAGTTGGGAACTGCGGAATAACAATTTTACGCTCAACTGTTTCATTTATAGTTTCATCAGGTACTAAGATTACATGTTGGTTCCATGGTAGCCCTCGTTCAAACGAAGCCCCTGAATTTGCTATAAAGAAATCCTTATCGGTAATAACAACATCTTCTCCTGAATTATCACTAATCGTCCAGCCTTTTAAATTGAATACTTTATTAACATGTATATTAATCTCTACAAATTCGGAAAATCCTGTGGGTGGATCATACATAATTTCATTGATTACTAAGTCACCTGGCTTGGCTTCATCAATTGCGATTAATTTATAAGATTGTTCTATATATCCGGCAACATTACCAAATACATCTTCCTGGCTTTCTATAACCAAAATATTCGAATTAGCACCTGAATAAATAGGTGCTTTAAATTCAAGAATAACGGTATCTGGAGCAATAAATGCAGCAATTAATTCATCATTCTCATCTGAAAGACTTAGTTGATTGGTTGTTGCTACTGGAACAGCAATAGAGTAATTATCTGGATTGCTAGCTGGAATTGGTTTTATTTCTTCTGTAAAGATTAATTGAAAAGTGGAATCATTTAAAATTTCAAAACTGGCTAAAGTTGGTGGGATGGAATCGGGTTTACTATCATTTTCCCTCCCTGGTGTTCCCCCTAATTCATTGGGTGAGTCTTTCCAATTAGGCATTAAGGTTGCTGGAAAGTCTAATGATCGCCGTTCTAAGGCAACATCTACACCTCCCCATTCAGGGGTATATTCTAAAGAATCAACGCTCTCCCCATTTTCCTGATATATACGAATTTGATCGGATGTATTATTCAGGGCAGGCATTGAAATATCAAGCGCAAATAAATCACCAAAAGTAGCTTTTAATTGATCTGGATTATTTGACAATACAAGGAAGGTATCTGGCCATAAAACAAAGTTAGTATCGGAGATTGTTGAAAGATTGGTATTATCGCCAATTTTCCAATTCTTCAAGTTTAAAATTTTGTTCGATGTATTTACGATCTCCACGTATTCAGGAAGTCCTGATCCAGGAGGTGGGTCTTTTAAAAATTCATTGATAAGTACATCACCAATTTCAAACTCCTCAAAATTGGGCTCTTCTATAGATAGGGAATCAATGTTAAAATCAAAGTAAAAGTCATCCGTACGACTTGAGGTATAGGTAAGCTTTACTCCTAGAAAAGATGAATTTTGATATGTGTCATCAAACCCAGTTATGCCACTGTTTTTTAAATCCCCATTGTAGCCTTTTCCAACCTCTAAGTTCCAATTACCAGAAATATCCCTTAAAACTTTAACACGATATGCCCCATTACTTCCAAAAACGGTGGTATCAGATAATATGGTAGTTGCTTCAACCCCTACATCATATCTAACCAATCGAAAAAAATCATCTCCAGTTTCGCCAACTCTTACCCCATATCCATTGAAATTGCTAGATAAATCTGAGTTATCACTTACTAAAATGATTTCTGCTTTATTTGAGCCTGAAGGTGCATTCCCATCCATTTGGATAAAAAATTCCCAATACCCTTCTATGCCCGTTGATGGTGTAGATAAATAACTGGTACTTGACTCTATTCCGTTTGACCTTAGTACAGAATTACCGTTTAGATTATAAATTAAAAATTGCGAATCGTCTCCAATCCAAGTTGGATTGGCCGTAAAATTTCCATCAGTAAAACCGTCCTCAAAAATTTGAGCTTGTAAATTTGTCCCAAATAGTAACCCCAAAAAAAAGATAGCTTTAATCATTACTAAAAGTAGCTTATAAATATTTAAATAGAGGCAAAAAGATATTCCACTTTCCGCCCATGGAAGGACATTGGGAGCTTCTCTTCTCACAAAGCAATGAGTGTTGTATCTATGCTAATTTGTTAGACCATTTTTTGAGGAAGTCCTTACATATTTTTTGTATTTTTTTACAGTTACAGAACTTTAATTAAACTTATAATTAACAGGCTTTATTATGCGTAAACTCCCCTTTTTTTATGATACCCAAAACGCAGGCTTTATGATTTTAGAAGGGATATTGAGCGTAGATAAGGGGAAAATCCATATCGAATATCAAAAAAAAGATGCCGTGATTGAAGTAGTAAAATCTAGTTTAAAGACTTTTGAAGTAGATTTAAACGAAATAGATCATATTGAGTTTAAAAAAAATATTTTTAGTGCCCGACTCATTATCCATGCAAAAAGCGCATCTGTTTTTCAAGATTTTCCAGGTAACGAATTATTAACTCGTACGCTTAAAGTGAAAAGAAAGCATAGAGAAATTGCTATGAATATTTCATCAAATCTAAATCTATTTCTCTCGGAAAAAAAGCTTCGCGAATTAGATGAGGAATTGAAATGAGCCTTGCCTATTGGTACGAAGTTCAGAATATTGATGTAGATGTAAATTATAAATCAATACGTGGAGTACTTAGCGTTGAAGGCGAACAATTACTCTTTGAATACAAACTTTATAATAAATCTAGAACGGCTATAAGTGCGCTCAATAAATACGCAATCGAGGTTGATATTTTAAAATCTCTTCGGTTCAAAAAAACACTCTTTAACGCATATCTTATCATTGAAACGGTGCAAACTGTATTTCTTGAGCCTCTTCCCGGGAGTTCTAAAGGTATGATCAATCTTCACATCGATCGAAGTGACCGCAGAGCAGCAGAGGATTTTTGCACTAAAATTAACATTGCCCTAGATCAACGAAAAAAACAATCTACAATCTAGTATTTAGATACCTTTAAATTCGAATGCTAGTACTTCTATAGGATGTTCCACCTCATTTATAGAGGATTTTCAATGATCTTATTTTAAGAATCCTTTTTTCACCAATAGTTCAGCATTCAAAATCGCTCCTCCTGCTGCACCGCGGATGGTGTTATGCGCCATACACACAAAACTGATATCAAAAACTTCTGCCTTCCTTAATCTACCCATGTGTAACTGCATCCCATTTTGGTGGTCTGCATGAAGCCTTGGTTGGGGAAAACGTTCTTCTTCATGAAGCATGATTACATCTTTTGGCGCAAAAGGCAGATCCAAATCAGCAATGGGGTTTTTAAATGAACGAACGGCCTCTTTAACTGCTTCAATATTCGATGGTTTTTTTGATAGTTTAACCGTAACGGATGCCATATGTCCATTTAGAGTAGGAACACGAGTACACGTTGCCTCAACAGGATAATCAGGAACTGTAATAGTACCTTGATGCAGTGTTCCAAGTAATTTCTGTGTTTCTGGAGCAATTTTATCTTCCTCTCCAGAAATAAAAGGCACCACATTCCCCAAAATATCTAAACTAGGCACACCTGGATATCCCGCCCCAGAGATTGCCTGCATGGTAGTTATAATCATCGCTTCAATACCAAAGGCATCATAAATTGGTCGTAACGCCAACGATAGAGGTACAGCCACACAATTTGGATTGGTAACAATCCAACCAGAACCATCTTCTGAAAACGTCTGAGTTTTTATTAACTCAATATGATCTGGATTTACTTCTGGAACCAACAATGGAACATTTGCATGTTGACGATAATTTTTGGCATTCGATATAACTGGAATTCCCGCTTGTGCGAATGCTCCTTCAATTTCATATGCGACAGACGAGTCCAATCCTGAGAATACAAAATCAACGCCTGACATTGCTTTTGGATCACAGGGATCAACCACCATTCCTGCGATATAACTGGGAAGAGTTACATCTTCGACCCAGTTTGCTGCATCAATATACTTTTTCCCTGCTGATCTGGAAGAAGCTCCAAGAGCTGCAATTTCAAACCATGGATGATTTTGAAGTAAACGAATAAATTTCTGTCCTACTGCGCCGGTAGCACCAAGTATGCCAACTTTCATGAGTACAATTAAGAGTGTTGAATGAGTGAATTTAGATCGATTAAATTACTACTCTTGATCATCAATTATTAAAAAAGATTTTCGAAAAAATTGAACTTAACTTTCTAGCATTATGTGTAAATAAAAACTCACTAAATCCTTATCTTTTGCGCTCATTCAAACTCCGAAACGAAGTACATTTCCTACATGTCGAATTTAGACAGCTTAGATAAAATTGTTTCTCTAGCCAAAGCACGTGGCTTTATCTTTCAATCATCTGAAATTTATGGTGGACTTAGCGCAGTATACGATTACGGCCCATTAGGTGTAGAATTAAAGCGAAATATTAGAAATGCGTGGTGGAAAGAAATGACCCAACGCCATAGTAATATTGTGGGTGTAGATGCGGCTATTTTTATGCACCCAAAAGTATGGGAAGCTTCTGGTCATGTTGGTGGATTTAACGATCCTATGATCGATGACAAGCAGTCTAAAAAACGATATCGTGCTGATATGTTGATCGAGCAGTATATCTTAAAATTGGAAAAAGATGGTAAGACAGAAAAGGCTGCTGAGATTCAGGAATTGCTAGATGCTACTGGCACTCGTAAAAGTTTGACTGAAGATTTGTATGATATTATCATCGAAAACGAGATAAAATCTCCTGATTCTGGAGCCTTTGATTGGACCGAAGTTCGGCAGTTTAACTTGATGTTTAAGACGCAATTTGGAGCAACTTCATCCGAAGAAGATGGGGTGTATCTGCGACCAGAAACAGCACAGGGAATCTTCGTGAACTACAAGAATGTGTTAGATACGAGCCGAGTTGCCGTTCCTTTTGGGATAGCACAAACAGGAAAAGCATTCAGAAATGAGGTTGTCGCTCGCCAGTTTGTGTTTCGTATGCGGGAATTTGAACAAATGGAAATGCAATACTTCGTTGAACCTGGAACCGATGCAGACGCTTATGCATCATGGAAAGCACAAAGACTGAACTGGCATAAACGCATCGGAATACGTGAGGAGAATTTACGATTCGCAGATCATCCCCAAGATAAACTAGCACATTATGCACTTGCCGCAGTTGATGTTCAATATCAATTTCCTATAGGTTGGCAAGAAGTAGAAGGCATCCACAATCGATCTGATTTTGATTTAAGCCAACACCAGAAGTTTTCTGGGAAAAAACTGGATTACTTCGACCAAAAGAATAACAAACGGTATGTTCCTTATGTGATAGAAACCTCCATTGGGCTTGATCGTTGCACTTTAATGGTTCTTTGTGATTCCTATCGTGAAGAAGAAGTTAATGGCGAAAAGCGTACGGTTCTTAAGATGCATCCTGAATTAGCGCCAATTCAAGTAGGTGTATTCCCATTAGTAAAAAAACCTGGACTTCAGGAAGTTGCCCGAAAAATTGAAACAGACTTAATCGAAGACTTCTCGGTACAATATGATGAAGCTGGTTCTATTGGAAAGCGCTACCGTCGATTGGATGAAGCAGGAACACCATTCTGTATCACTGTAGATTTCGATACGATTGAAAGTGATAATATGGTTACCATCCGTCATCGTGACGACATGAGCCAGGAAAGAATTCCGATTGAAAAAGTTGCAGACGCCATTAAAGATGGAATGAAAGGGTGGAAAGCGAGTTAATGAAAGCTTATCTCTTTATTCTATTTCTTGCTTTAGGTTTAATATCGTCAACAAATGCACAGGAATGTAACTCTATATATTTTAATCCTAGTTATGATCTAAATTTTCCTGAAACAAATATCAGGTATTACTTTTCTGAAACACAGTATAATCA
>JAYPYN010000086.1:8298-9490 GCA_038154605.1 Balneolaceae bacterium | reverse complement strand
ACCCCAACCGATTCGCTCACTATTAGTAATATCTCTATGCACTCGTTTTTCGAATATGGTACGAGTCAACGCTTTATTGATATAGAAGAATTATCATTCGGCATAGAAGAAGCTAATATTGAACAAGTTGATATATTTGGCCAAATATATAACGATGATAACTATTTAGAATTTAATTCATTTAATATTGGAACCGTAAACAATAATCTTTTTTTTAGTGCAATATTCAATGGTGTAAATCTATTACAGCCATCAATATCTAAACAGTTAAAAGAAGCTGTTCTTGATCTCTCCATAGAAGATTTGAAAACCCATCCTCGATATTTAGAAAAAATTGGAATTATCATTCCAAACATAGATCAAAATATTCAACTCCGCATTCAAGCCCAGGGCAAAAGCGATAGTATTACAGTTGAAGATGCATACCTTAGTGTAGGCAAGTCAGAGTTTGAAATCAAAGGAGATATTAAGCCACCAACTAATGTAGAGCCGCTATTTGCTGATCTTTTTATAAAAGCTTCTAATTTAGATACTCTTGATTTAAAGTATTGGCTACCTATGCTAACCGAGCATCAACGGGAGGTAATTTCCAAGTCTGAAATCAAAGGAACTATTGATGGAACACCTCAAAATACAGAGTCTACTATTGATGTATCCTCTGCATATGGCAATGTTACACTACGGGCAAATATCTTACAAACTAATATTTTTTCTATAGATGTAAACGCTCGTTTTAATGAACTCAATGTAGGTAAGATTATAGAAACAGGGGTAGCCTATTCTAACTTGAGTGGAGATATACATTTTAAATCGAATTCATTCAATCCAAAAGTAGCCGAAGGCAACCTAGAAGCGACTTTTTTAAACGGAAAGATAAATAGCCTAGAGTTCGATTCTTTACGTTTAGCTACTAATTGGAACAATGCTTCTTTTAATACCGATTATATTATTACCTCCAAGAATGCATCATTAAAAGGGGAAGGGAAAGTTACACTTTCTGATAGTACAAACGTAATTGAGGTAAATGGAAGTGCTCGACGACTTGATGTTAAAGCGCTCACGAATTCCTCAATATTTAGTAATGCGTTAATCGATATGAATTATAATGTTGATATTCAAGGTAAAAACCTAGATAACGCGTTCGGGTTAATAACAGTAGATCTCCCCCAAACAACCATTAATGGAGATACAC
>JAYPYN010000086.1:1474-8288 GCA_038154605.1 Balneolaceae bacterium | reverse complement strand
CGCTAAAGATGCATCAAATTTATGCAGATTATAATTCTTCATCCGATGAAGGGCGTAGTTTTAGATTTACCTCAACACCTTTAGACGCTTCTATAACAGGGAATTTTAATCCTTTAGAACTTATAAGCCTTACAAAACTATGGCCGCAAGCTATTGGGCAAAAAATAAATGAAGAGATATTTTTAGAGCCTAAATATTTATTCAATTCAGAGTTTCCTGACATCGCAAACGTTAATGTAGATATTGACTTTAGTGTAAAAGATATAGACATAATTCGTGCATATGTACCAAGTGTGCCAGAGATATCAACACAGGCGGCAGTAAAGAGTAGCATTAATTTTCAAAATGAGTCTATACTTTTTAATGCAACTCTTTATGATAGCTTATTCGCATTCGATGGGCTAGAAGCTGATTCTTTGAATGTACAGGCAACAGGTAGTTTTCGAAAAAATGAATCTTTATCCGATTTTTCAAAATTACAACTCCAAACTGAGGCTTCTAATTTAGCTATGAATGGTTTTAAATCTGAGCATTTAGAATTTTCTCTTCAACTGGAGAAAGATAGTATTCAAATTAAAAATAGCATACGGGGTATTGGCGGAGAAGCAGATTTTTATCTTGCAACAAATGCTCATTTGTTGGATTCAACAATTACATTAGAAGTGGATAGTATTTCTCTTGGAAGTGCTAGGTATCAATGGAAAAGTATGGATAATGCTGTACTTACGTATCATTCTGATGAAAAATTAGAGTTAACCAATTTCGAATTTAGGAGTGAACAAGGGATTTTTACTCTAGAAGGGACATATAGTAACAATTTAGAAGATTCGGTAAGGTATACCATACGCAATGTAGATCTTACTAGAATTTCTGATATAATAGGGGGTAGGATTTCATTCTCTGGTATGTTAAATGCAAACTTCACCACTAAAACACTTACTAGAAATCCATCCATTCAAGGTACATTAGGAGTTAATTCTTTTTCACTAGACGATCGTATTGTCGGAGATATTGATGTAATTAGCTTATTTAATCCAGCATTAAACCGATTTGATACACAAATTAATTTATCCACCGATTCATTAAAATATCCAGATTATTTTATCAGAACCGGAGGTAAGGGGCAGGATATATCCTTTAATGGGTACGTCTTAGCACCAGATAATCCAAAATTTACCAAAAGTGACTCATTATATTATTTTGATCTTAACTTCGAATCTGTTGATTTATGGATACTGCCATTTATTACACCCACACTTTTTTCAGAAATGTCGGGAGTTGCAAGTGGGATTGGTTCTATTTGGGGCAATAGGCAGAATTATGATTTTAGTGTAGAATACCTAGTTGGGCTTAACGAAGCAGTATATTTTAAACCAAGATTTTTAGATACCTTTTATTTTGCGACAGGAAATATACTATTCAATAAACAGCAAGGATTAACTTTTAATGATTTATTTGTGATAGATCCATCTGGTGGATCAGCAATACTAAACGGAATTTATGATCTTGGTGGATTTAGTGATATACATAAGATTGACCTAACATTAGAGATGGATGAATTTCATTTTTTAAATAATAAATTTGATCCTGATATCGCGTTTTATGGTAACGCTTATGGCAGCACCACACTACGGATGACAGGTACGAATATAAACCCCGTATTAACTACTGAATCGCCCGTAATTATATCAAATTTCTCGAAAATAGGGATTCCACTTTTAGAAGAAACAGAATTCGAAAAAGATAATAAGTTCATTCGATTCGTAGACGAAGTTGAACAAGTGTCACTATCCAATATTTCAGAAAACCCCAATACTTCATTAACTCTAGCAGGAACCTCAAAACCTGCGACTAAACGATCCTTTGTTGAGTCATTTACCTTAGATTTTCAATTTGTAGCACTTGAGCCCATGGAAGTGCAACTTATTTTTGATCCCGTAACTGGCGATCAAATTGAAGCTAAGGGCATTGGAAGGTTAGGAATTCGTCTTGAGGATAAAAAAGTAAGTATGTATGGACAGTTTGATGTAAGTGGCGGAAATTATCAATTTGTAAGTGGAGAAATTTTTACAAGACGTTTTGACATAGAGCCTGGGGGTACTATAACTTGGGAAGGTGAACCAGGAAACGCTATTTTAAACTTAAACGCTATCTATGCAGCTCGCCCCGATATAAACACGCTATCTAGGGCACGATCAGAAATAAATACAGAATCCTCTCAGCGGGTACCTGTAGAACTAGTTTTAAATGTAGGAGGCTCTATATCAGAAATAGAAAATAATTTTTATTTCAGATTACCTAATAATTTCGAAACGGTGCAAAATTCAACATTATTAACACAAATAGATGCACTAAACAGAAATGAAGATGAAAGATTAATTCAAGCTGCAAGTTTTCTTTTAATGGGTGATTTTATACAATCCTCCACTAAAGCTGCTGATAGTAATCCAAATGAAAATTTTACCAATAATCTAACGGGAAGTAGCGCTGTGCTAAATCCGTTACTATCAAGCCAAATAATAAGTCCATTACTTTCTAACCAAGTAAACTCTTTGCTTAGAAGTGATATAGGTAGTTTTGATATCGATTTTAATTTAAATACCTACAACAATATAGATCTGGGTGTAGCACTAAGGTTATATAACGACCGAATTATCTTTAGTAGAGAAGGACAACTTACTGGCTCACAATCAAATATAGGTGATCTTGGTGCAACGTATAGAATCAATAACACTTTATCAGTTACTGCTTTTCATCGGCGCGATCCTACCTTCAATAATTCTGGGGTAGAAGAATCTCAACAAGCACAAGATATTAATGGAATTGGCTTTGAAGCAGAAATAAGCTTCAACTCTTGGCAGCAATTTTTTAGGCGTATAACACAACCGTTTAGAAGAATATTTGGTAAAAAGGAAACTCCTTCAGATATCGCTACCTCCGAATAACAAAAAATTACATATAAACATAATGAGCAGAAATGCACGGCTCAGTACCCTCGAGGAACTTATTCTCGATCTTATTAATAACCATCCTAAAAAAACTTTTCATAAAAATGAACTTGAAGAGATACTGCATTTAGGAAGTAAAAGAGAATACAAGCGATTGGATAAGGCTGTTAACCGTCTTGCATCAAAAGAAATGATTTCTAAAAGTGGAAATATTATAAGTAATAAAAGTTTAGTAAAACAAGAACATAAGAGGCAGAATAATTCTCGAGATATGAGCAAATTTAGAGGCCTTTTAAAAGGTAACATACAAATAACACCAAGAGGAACAGGTTTTGTAATAATTGAGGAATTAGAAGACGATGTACGTGTATCAAAACGTGATATATCTACAGCATTAAATGGTGACTTAGTTGAAGTTTTAATACAAGGAGTAAACAAGAGATCGGGACAACCTCAAGGTAAAGTTGTATCTGTGGTACAAAGAACCAAAGATTTTTATGTTGGAACATTAAGGCGAACTGGTGTAAAAACCTTTTTAATTGAACCAGATATACGTTCTGCACATGTTGATTTTTTTGTACAACCCGAAAACTTAAACAAAGCATTAAACGACGATAAGGTAATTTTTGAGCTAAAAAAATGGGTGCATCCTAAAGCTCTACCAGAAGCAACCATTACATCTGTTCTAGGTAAAACTGGAAGTAATGATGCTAACATGTTATCGATATTGGCAGAAAATGAATTAAGAGCAGATTTCTCACATGAAGTGGAAGCTTTCGCAGAAGCAATTCCCTTAGAAATTTCAAAAAAGGAAATAGATAGACGTTTAGACCTTCGGTCAGAAACAATCTTCACCATCGATCCACATGATGCGAAAGATTTTGATGACGCACTTAGTATTGAATATGCAGAAAATGGAAATTTTTATCTAGGTGTACATATTGCAGATGTAACTGCATATATGCCAAAAGAATCTATACTCGATAAAGAAGCATATCATAGAGCTACAAGTATCTATTTAGTAGATCGTGTAATACCAATGTTGCCTGAAAGACTAAGTAATGGAGTGTGTTCTCTTAGACCCAACGAAGATAAACTCTGTTACAGTTGTTTTATGGAAATAGATAACCAAGGTGTTTTGATAGATTATTCCATAAAAGAAACCATTATACATTCTAAGCATAGATTTACCTACGAAGAAGCACAAGAGATTTTAGATGGAAAAGATCATTCCTTAAAAAATACCATACATTTAGCAGGTAAGCTAGCTAAAATATTGATGAATAAGAGGTTTAAAGAAGGGGCTATAGATTTTGATACTCCTGAACCTCGTTTTGTTTTGGACGAAAAAGGCAAACCTATTAATGTGATTCTTAAAAAAAGAAAGTTTGCCCACCGTTTAATCGAAGAATGTATGCTAATGGCGAACAAAACAGTAGCAAGCCATATCGAAAGGCTTCGAGATAAATCTTCTAGTAGGCGAACAAAAAACCTTTTCCCTTTTTTCTATCGAGTACATAACCGCCCAGATGAAAAAAAACTGGCATCAGTAGCTGAAAATGTTAAACCAATAGGCATAGATTTCCAATTTACTGATACTATAACTCCTAAGAATATTAATGAGTTACTCGCTAAGGTTAAAGGTACACCTGTTGAACTGATAGTGAATGAATTAACACTTCGCGCAATGGCTAAAGCCGAATATAGCCCAGATAATCTTGGACATTTTGGATTAGGTTTTGAAAATTATGCGCACTTTACTAGTCCAATCCGTCGTTACCCTGACGTGATTGTCCACCGATTACTTAAAGGATACGCAGAAGGAACAAAGGCATATAATCATGATGATTTACTACGCCATGGAGAACATTGCAGTACCCAAGAACGTGTAGCCGTGGATGCAGAGCGTGATTCAATTAAACTCAAACAAGTGGAATTTATGAGCGATAAAATCGGCGAAGAATTTACAGGTGTAATTAGTGGCGTAATTGAACGAGGCATTTTTGTAAATCTCAAAGATATATATTGCGAAGGAATGATTCGAATTGGAGATTTAAAAGGAGATTACTTTATTTATGATGCTAGAAGTCATAGCTTGGTTGGGCGCTCTAGTAAAAAAAGATTTCGTCTTGGAGATGAAATTTTGGTGAAGGTGGAAAGTGTTAATCACAAAAAACGACAAATTGATTTTATACCTGCTTAAAAAAAAATTATGAAATTTAATTACATCACTTTTTTAATTCTTTTCTTTAGCATAGATGCTTATGCCCAATATACTTCATTTGGAAAGAATAGAGTTCAATACGAAAATTTTGAGTGGAGATATATCCAATCTAAGCACTTTGATATTTATTATTATGATAATAAAAACTATGAATTAGCCGAATTTTCAGCTCAAAGTTTAGAGTCGGCTTTGATGCAATTACAAGAAGATTTTGATCATCAAATTGTGGATCGTATACCTCTTATAATTTATGATTCTCATAACGATTTTTCACAAACAAATGTAGTGGCACTCCCTACAAGTGCAGAAGGAATAGGTGGTGTTACTGATAAATTTAAAAACCGTATGACGGTTCCTTTTGATGGCGATTACAATGATTTTAGAAGAACCTTACATCATGAATTAGTGCACGCCGTGTTTAATGATATGTTTTATGGAGGCACGGTCCAATCCATTATAAGTAATAACATACAGTTAGTATTTCCTTTATGGTTTGAAGAAGGTCTCGCTGAATATACAGCTCTAGGGTGGGATACAAACACCGATATGTTTGTTAGAGATGCTGTAATTAATGGATATTTGCCCCCTATAGAAAGATTGAGTGGTTATTATGCCTATCGAGGTGGCCAATCTGTATGGAATTATATAGTTGAAGAATATGGTAGAAGCAAAATAGCAGAAATCCTAGATATTATTAAAACAAGCCGTAGTGTAGAATTTGGTTTTGTAAATGCATTAGGTCTAACCATTGATGAACTTTCTGAGCGATGGCAAGAATCATTAAAGAAACGCTACTTTCCAGAGGTTGCAGAGCGAGAATCTGCAAAATCTATAGCTACTTTAATTACACAACGAGGCGATTATGGAACTTATAATACAAGCCCAACCATTTCTCCAACTGGTGATAAAATCGCATTTATCACTAACAAGCGTGGATATTTTGATGTTATTGTTATAAATGCACTTGATGGGAAAAAAATTAACACAGTAATACGAGGAGAGGATAATCCAGATTTTGAGGAATTAAACATATTAAATCCAAATTTAACATGGTCGCCCGATGGGAAAAAATTGGCTCTTTCCACAAAAACAAAAGGGGTAGATGAATTAGCCTTAATCGATTATCGTACAAGAAAAATCGAAAAAATTAGATTAAATGAACTTGATGCTATTGGTTCAGTAACTTGGTCACCCGATGGAAACAAAATTGCTTTTGATGGAAATATTGGGCCTTATCAAGATATTTTTGTTTATGATTTGGTGAACAAGAAACTTAAAAACCTCACCAAAGATTTATTTTCGGATTCCGAGCCTACTTGGGATAACGACTCTAACCATATTTTCTTTGTTTCTGATCGGGCAGATAAAACCCAATTGCATACCTTTACAACAAAACACCGTTTACTCGAAGACGAAAGTATTTATCAAAAAGATATCTATAAAGTTTCAATAGACTCAATGATATCTCATCGTATTACACATACACCAGGATGGAATGAACACCAGCCTTCTGTCATCAAAGATGGAAACCTTCTATTTAATTCCGATAGAAATGGAATACAAAACATATATGTGTATCTATTTGATGAAAAAGAAGCATTTCCCCTTACAGATTTGCAATCAGGGGTATCGCAGTTTTCTT
>JAYPYN010000086.1:0-1464 GCA_038154605.1 Balneolaceae bacterium | reverse complement strand
CTATTGGGCATTACGAAGAATTAGTGAACCACAATCTAAGAGAGTTCCCGCAACATTATATGCACAAGAAATGTTTGAAGATGGGGTTATTTCTGGAGCTGAAAGGGCGAACAAAGAAGAAAAAGAACGAGAAGCTTTAGGCGAAGTGGAAGAGGAATTTAATAGTGACGGGGAAATAGATTTTAGAGACTACGTTTTTTCTGAGATCATTTTAGAGGACACTACATTAGAATTGGAAGACTTATACTTATTTGAACCAGATGATAATGTAACCTCAGATGGAAGATATCTACCACGCCCATACCGATTAAAATTTAGCACAGACATAGCTTACAGCCCATCTATAGTAGCATCAACTTATGGTACATTTGCTTTAACACAATTTATAATAAGCGACTTATTAGGTGATCATCAATTGTCGCTTGGAACCAACTTTCAGGTAGATTTAAGAAATAGTGATTATTCCATTCAATACGGATATTTCAAAAACCGAACCAATTTTGTTACTTCCTATTTCCATAATTCAAGGCAATTCCAATCCTTTTATGGAGAATTATATCGATTTAGAACGCAAGGCTTTGGGGCTGGTATTCAATACCCAATCGATAAATTCACAAGAATTGATGCTAATTTAACTTGGATCAGTTTACAGAGAGATTACGATGCCATCTCTACATTTTTTAATGATGCTAGTAATATCGATGCAAGTTCAGTAAAATCGTCGTTATTATATCCAAATATTTCATTTACCAAAGATGCTACTAGACCTGGTTTTTTAACTCCGCAAAGTGGAACTAGATTTAAAATTACGGCGTCTGGAAGCCCAGGTATAGGATTACAAACCCCAACATTTATATCATTATCCTCCGATTTTAGACAGTATATAGGATTAGGATTAAATTCTACGCTAGCATTACGTGTTTCAAATGCATTTTCATTTGGGTCAGAATCACAAACCTTTTTCTTAGGTGGTATGCAAGGCTGGATTAATTATCGATGGGCTGATAGCAGCATTAGTTATGATCAATTAATAGATACTTTTTTAACGCTTCCTGCTTTTCCTCTTAGAGGCTTTAATTATAGTTCACTCTATGGTAATAAATATAATTTGATTAATCTAGAATATAGATTCCCACTATTTGCTGCTGTAATTCCTGGCGCTATTCCTATTTTTCCATTATATAATATTACAGGAGCTTTTTTTCTAGACATTGGCACAACATGGGGGGTGGATAATACTATCAAATACCTTAATTCTGTTAATGAACTAGAAGAGTTTACGCTAAATGATAAAAGCTTAGACTTCAAAATTGGGGAAGAGAAATTTAAATACTATGATAGTGAACAGAATAAAATAGTCGATGATCCGAACAATAATACTCAAACAATAAGTTATTTTGACAGTGACTTGTTAATAGGTGGCGGTTTTGGGCTTCGAACAATAGTATTTGGATTACCATTAAG
>JAYPYN010000085.1:4015-9491 GCA_038154605.1 Balneolaceae bacterium | reverse complement strand
CCATTGGGGTGTATGCTGGAAATATTACAATAGGTACAGATGTAGGTTTATTTTCTATCATTGAGGATAAGGTTCAAAAAAGAGAAGAGATAAATAGTTTGTTTGAATTGGGTAAAAATGATAGGCAACAATTTTTTCGATTTGAATCATGTAACGAACAATTATATGTGTTTTATAATCGTCAAATCGTTCGGTTTGATGGTGAACAAGTATATGATTCTCCCTATCAACTAATCGGTGAACAAGAAGAGATTTATACCATTCATTGTATGAATGATCATATTTGGTTTGGTGGTAATGCTGGTGTGTACATACTAGAAAATATAACCTGGGATTATGAAACTGATTTTAAAACCAATATAACCAACGTTTATCTTGAAAATGATTCCCTTATTTATGGAGGATTTGGAAAGCAAAATGGTGATATAATTTTAGCCTATGATGATAATGAATTTCGATTTAATTACTCAGCAGCAAGTTTTATTGACTCGGAGCGCAATTCTTATGCATATATGCTAGAAGGTTTTGATTCCGATTGGAGAAAATGGACATCAGAAACTCAAAAAGACTACACCAATATACCAGAAGGCGATTATCTGTTCAAGGTAAAAAGTCGAAATGTATACGAAGTAGAAGGAACCACAGATACCTTTGCATTTACAATTTTACCTCCATGGTACCGAACCTGGTGGGCGTATTTACTCTATCTCTTGCTTACCTCTGTGATACTTTACATTGCTTATAAAATAAGAGTGAATCAATTACTAAAAGTTGAAAGAATTCGAACAAAGATTGCTAGTGATTTGCATGATGAAGTAAGTGCTACTCTTACTGGGATATCCTACTTTGCTGAAGCTGTAAAAACAAACCTTGATGTAGGAAAAAAAGAGCACTTCATGAATTTAATTACAGAAAGTGCAGGAGAAGCTAAAGATAAGATATCGGATATTGTCTGGTCTATTTCACCTGAAAATGATGATTGGGTGATCTTCCTCTCCAAATGTAGGCGCTTTGCTTCAGATCTGGTTGAAAGTAGAGCTCTAGAATATGATTTTAAGATTGCAGAGTATATTAATGGTCATCTAGATATGAATATTCGTCAACATTTATGGATGATCTTTAAAGAAATGATAACCAACGCAGTTCGGCATTCAAATGCCACACGTGTAGATGTTATTATAGACTCAGAACATGGTGTGTTTAAAATGATTGTTCAAGATAATGGTGATGGATTTGATATATCAAGTAAAGTATTTGGGAATGGACTGAACAACATTAAAAGAAGAGCTGAGCGTATTAAAGCAGAAGTCGAATTGGATTCTGAGTTAAAAATAGGTACACGTTGGAAGTTAGAAGTTCAACTTTGAACCACATACCTATGTAGGTGAATGAACATTTTTTTTCTGTACACTGTACTTGTATTACAATTGATTAAAAAAATTAGCAATAGTTTAGTTCAAACAAAGTTTTTATTCTGATTGTGTTTATAGCTCAAAAAAATGAAAAGGAGATACCATTGATAAGAGTTTTGATCGTCGAAGACAATAAATATATGAGAGAGGGTTGGCAAACATTCATAGACCATGACAAAGAACTTGTGGTATTAGATAGTTTTGTGAATTGTGAGCGATTACTGGTTTCAAAAGAATTAAAAAAGGCAGATGTGATCATCATGGACATTGGGCTTCCTGGGATGACTGGAATAGAAGGGGTAAAAGCAATAAAAGCATTACACCCATCTATACATGTAATAATGGCCACTATCCATGATGATAATGAACATATTTTTGATGCCATTAAAGCAGGCGCTGTCGGTTATTTGCTCAAAGGAGTATCACCCAACGAATTAATTAATGCTATTAAAGACGCGCATAAAGGAGGATCACCCATCACCCCTAATATTGCTAGAAAAATTTTAGCAAAAATGCATGCTCCCGTTATTGCTGTTGAGGAACGACTCACCGAACGCGAGCTGGAAATTCTCCAAGAACTAGCAACAGGGAAATCTTACGCCGCCATTGGTAAAACTATCTTTTTATCTGTAGATGGAGTTCGCCATCATATTCGAAAAATTTACCAAAAACTACAAGTTAATTCCCGCTCCGAAGCTGTGAGTAAAGGCATTAAAAAACGATTGATTGATCCTGAATGAATTGGGTTTTTGTTTTTCGATACTCGTTATTGGTTAATTTTAGTAACTATTAAATAGCTAGATAACATATCAATAAGACCACTATAAAGAAGCTTGTTCCAATACAGTTCTCATTAGAGCAAAACTACCCAAATCCGTTCAATCCGAGTTCTACTATCAACTTTGGTATTCCCGAAGCCTCTGATGTAAGAATAGATGTATTCAACATGCTTGGTCAGCATATAAGTACTTTGGTAGATAGTAAAATGCAGGCAGGGTATCACTCTGTCATATTCGAAGCATCGAGCTTGTCTTCTGGTATTTATATCTACAGAATTGTAGCCGGTGACTTTGTGCAGACTAAGAAAATGATGCTCATTAAGTAATAATTTTTAGTGAGTAACTAAATACAAAAACTGATTATACCACATAATTGGGTGGTGTTAGTAAATATCCATTTGGGTATTATTAGTCCAGCTTAGGCTTTTTCGGGGGGGGGTAAATATTACAAATCGTGAGTGAAGATCAGGTTTGCAATGTCAATTTTCTGTAATTGTTTCAGTGAATGATGTTGCGACCTTATTATTAACGCCCGAATGCTATCACTTTTAAAGGGTCTGTTTTTGCCGCTATACTTGCTGGTAACCAACTGGCTAATGCGCACAATACTATGGTAACCACAGAAGTGAGAACAAAATCGAAAAATCTAAGCTCTACGGGTGCATAGCTCATGTAGTAATTGTCTTCCGATAATGGAATGATTTGGAATTCCAATTGCAAATAGGCAAAGAGTAAAACAATAGCAATACCAAGTACTAAGCCAATTCCAGCAACGATCAACCCTTCTAACAAAAAAACCCTACGTATAGAGGTAGACTTACTCCCAATAGTTTTAAGAATACCTATATCTTTGGTTCGTTCCAAGACCATCATCAACACAGCACCAATTAAATTAAACGCTGCAACAATAATCATCACACTTATGATGAGAGGAATCATATTTTCTTGAAGTTCAACCCATGCAAAAATATTTCCATATCGCGTATTGATACTTTCTTGATAGAAAGGGAAGGAAAGTTCGGTATCTAATTGTTTGTTGAAGTTCTCGATTTTAGAATGATCTACAAGTTTTAGTTCTATTGAATGAGCATGATATTCATCGAGATTAAACAACTTTTTTGTAAGAGTTATATCGGTAATGGCATATAGTTCATCAAAAATATCGATGCCAGTTTCGTAGATTCCCGCTAGCCTAAATTGCTGAATTTCTGGGGAATTTACTAAACTGGGAACACCTTGAATGGTGTAAATTGTGATAATACTTCCAATATCAGCACCTAATGTTTGAACCAGATCGGCCCCTAGGATTATACCTGGAAATCCTGTAGAATCGTTCCTAAAATCAAACGTTCCTTTGGTAATATAATCTCTAAAACTGGATTCATCTGGATTGGATATGCCTTTTAGTAATGTGCCTGTAATTCCTTTTTTAGTTTGCACCATAACCTGACCTTCACTCACAATTTGTGTAGATTCAATTTCTTTAAATTGATTAAGATATGTGTCTAAAGTATCGGCTCTATATATGGGCTGATCTGTAAAAGTTAGTACGGTAATGTGAGGTGCAAAACCTAGAATTTTATTGTTTATAGTTGATTTAAAACCATGAACAATAGATAGAGCGATTAATAATCCGGCAGAACCTATGGCTACTCCCATTATAGCCATAGATTTTATGAATGATAAAAATTTGGCTCCTTTACGTGTACCTCTAAAATATCGGTATGCTATATAAGTTTCGAATTTCATTTCGCAATATTAAAATAACACATAAAATAGCCCACGTTTACATACTGTTCTTTTGTACACGTTTGAATTATTAATAATGGATTTACTCTGGTTTCATTTGTGGAAAGAAAAGAACATCGCGAATCGACTCGGAGTTCGTCATTATCATTGCTAATCGATCTATCCCGATTCCAATTCCAGCAGTGGGGGGCATACCATATTCTAGAGCTCGGATAAAATCTTCATCTATGGTCATTGCTTCTAAATCGCCTCCATCCCGAAGAGCAGCCTGTTCTTCAAGTCTTTTACGCTGATCAATTGGATCATTTAACTCAGAGTAAGCATTCGCAATTTCTTTTCCATTACAGATACACTCAAAACGTTCAACTAAGCCCTCTTTGTCGCGATGTTTTTTTGTTAAAGGGCTCATTTCTACGGGATAATCAGTGATAAAAGTGGGTTGTATAAGTTTTGGCTCCACATATTCCCCAAATATCTCATCAATAATTTTTGCGACACCAAATGACTCATCCATTTGTATATGGAGCTCTTTGGCAATCGGTCTAAGTTCTTCAAGTGATTTTCCGTAAAGATTATGCCCTGTTTCTTTCTCTATGGCATCGAACATCGGTACTCGTGGCCACGGCGATTTAAAATCAATCTCATGATCACCAACGTGCACTTTTGTAGAACCATGAAGTGTTAATGCCACTTGTTCAATCATCTTTTCGGTGAATTCCATCATCCAATGATAATCTTTGTAGGCCACATATAACTCAACTTGTGTAAATTCAGGATTATGGAAACGACTTAATCCTTCATTTCGGAAATCTTTAGAAAACTCATACACACCATCAAATCCACCAACGATTAATCGTTTTAGATACAATTCATTAGCAATCCGTAAATATAAATCCATATTTAGCGTATTATGATGCGTTACAAACGGTCGTGCTGCAGCTCCACCATACACAGGTTGTAGAATTGGGGTTTCTACTTCTAGATATCCGCGTTCATTCATAAAATCACGCATGGTTTGCACAACTTGTGTTCGTTTTCTAAACGTATCTCGTACCTCTGGATTTACAATCAAATCAACATAACGCTGTCTATATCTAAGTTCTTTATCAGCAAAAGCATCGTAAATAACTTTTTCACCTTCTTCATTCTCTACTTCTTTTGGGATAGGGATAGGGCGTAACGTTTTTGTTAAAAACTCAAATTCTTCGGCATGTACGGTAGTTTCTCCAGTTCTTGTTTTGAAAACGAACCCTTTGATTCCAACTATATCTCCAATATCTACCATTTTTTTGAATACAGTATTGTATGCTTCTATGCCTACATCATCTCTGCGTATGTATACTTGTATGGTTCCGTCTGAGTCTTGGAGGTTAAAAAATGCTGCTTTACCCATAATACGGCGAGTCATAACTCGCCCAGCTATTGCAACTAAATCTGATGATGGGTTTGTTTCTTCATCACGGATAAGAAGGTCATCAGCTTTGATAGACATGCTGGTATGTGTTACTTGAAACGAATAAGGGTATGGATTAACTC
>JAYPYN010000085.1:0-4005 GCA_038154605.1 Balneolaceae bacterium | reverse complement strand
CTCTACGAATTTCCTCTTGTTCAGAAAGTAAGATATCTTCTTGAGACATAAATATTTTGTGTTACTAAGTTTGCTTCATTCAAAAGATGTTAAAAATACCGAATTGTAGGCAAAATTGTGTCATTGTATTAACTAGAAAAATAATCTTGTGAATCTGATTCCTACGAACATACTCTCATCTTTACCTGTAGATTTAATAATTGGATGGGGAATGATTGAAACCAATGCGGATTATACATTGCCTTTTGTTGATACAACATCCATCAAAAAAACATCAAACAAAAAAAGATTGAACGAGCATTATTCAGTCCGAACATTATTCGCTTCTTTGGTTGATTATTTGGGCTTAGAGTTAGCTTTATTGGAGTTGAAAAAGACAGTGATGGGAAAGCCCTATGCTATACACGCAGATCAATACATCTTTACCTCATTTAGCCATAGCCAAGATTGGGTAGTATGTGCATTAAGTTTAAAACATGATATTGGAATAGATTGTGAATTAATAGACAGAAAAATAAATAAAAATGTAATAGGTAGGATACGTTCTGAAGCTGAAAAAGAAATGATGCAAGATGTAAGTGACCTAGAAATGTGGACGATGAAAGAAGCATTTGTGAAATGTATTGGAACAGGAATAAGAATGAATTTGAAAAATTATCCCATCACAAAACAAGAGGATAGATATGTTGTGAAGTGGCAGAATGAGATAATATATATAGTGCCTTTTAAATGGCAAAATCATCAACTAGCAGTGGCTTGGAAAAAATAAGATGAAACAGACTATTACAATAATTGGCTATGGAAGAGTAGGAACACTTCTATTTAATTCACTAAAGAGAGCTGGCTACAAACACATCTCCATCATTAAAAAGGATGAAGAAATTTCATCATTAAATGAATGTATAATTATTTGTGTACCCGACCTTAATATTAAGTCCGTGCTTGGAGAAATACAACAATCTGGGATTGATATATCTGGAAGAACTTTTGCACATACTTCGGGTGCAATTGGCCTTGATGTATTTTCGAAATTAGGAAATGATACAATTTGTGTTGGGTGTATGCATCCAATGATGGCTGTAACCGATACTTCTAAAAACTTTAGAGACATTACCTTTGATATTTGCGGAAGTAAAAACTTCGTGGAAAAAATTAAGCCGCTTATTCATCATCTTAATGGGAAGTATATAGTAGTTGATGAACAACAAAAACTAAATTTACATATTGCAGCAGTTATCACATCTAATTATATGGTTACCTTGATGGGAACAGCCTTGCAACTCTTTAAAAATTCTGAATTGGATCATACTATGATTCGGTCTGCTCTGCTTCCATTAATGAACTCGGTATTATCAAATTTAGAAAAAGAGGTACCATCAAAAGCATTAACAGGTCCTATTTCTAGGGTTGATATTTCTACTTTACAAAAACATTTAGAAATAATAAATGATGTGCCAAATCTCAAAGATGTATACACTATACTTGCTAAAGAGACCATTAATATGTTAGTTCATGAGTTGCCAAATAAAGATGTACATACATTACGTTCCATTTTCGACCAGAAGTGATAGGAGATACAATGCCTACGAACAAATACGTGTTTGTTATTTATCTTCCATTGAATACGTAAAATGAATATTCTTTTTAAAAAAAAATGTATTTTTAGGAATGATAAATTTCTTTTCAAAGGCCCTATTGCTAGCAACAACCATATTATTTAGCGTTAGTTACTGCGTGATGGCTCAACACAAGCTTAGTGCAAAAAGTCAGCTTCCGTTACCCAATCATAAAATGGAAGATATAACTGGCAAAAAAGTATCTTTCAATGATGTAGCTCAAGAAAATGGTCTGTTAATACTTTTTGCTAGTAATACTTGTCCTGGTGTACTTCGTCAAAAAACATCGATACTTGCCTTATCAACGTTTCTGTCAAAAAATGAAATTGGCATGCTAGCGTTGAATTCAAACGAAGCTTTCCGTGAAAGAGGCGATAATTTAAAAGAGATGTTGAAATACGCAGAAAAAGTAAACTACGAATTCCCATATGTGGTGGACCATAAGCATATAATTGCGGATGAATTTGGAGCTACTCACACTCCACAGGTGTTCTTATTTGATAAAGAATTACGACTTATTTATTCAGGAAACCTAAATGGTAACTCTAAAAATAGCAAAGAATTACCTCATTCGGATTTGGAATCAATTATAGAGAGTATGTTGGCAGGTAATATTGTTGAAATTCCATATGTAAAACCTATGGGTTGTACAATTAAACGGGGTAGTTAACTTATTTTGAAAATCCGTATTTTACAGAACTATATCCCAATTTTTGGGAGATTACCGTTAGTTGTAAATAATTTTGATAATGCCAACTTGGACGTTACATACAGAGTTTAAATTTGATTCCGCACATTATATAGATGGGTACGACGGAAAATGTGGCCGTATGCACGGACATACCTATAGAGTTAAAATGTCTGCAAAATCACATAAATTAAATCCATCTGCGTATTTAAAAACCAACGATATGGTATGTGATTTTAAAGAGTTAAAGTGGGCTGCTAAGGACTCTGAGAAAGGTGGACTTGATCACGGAGTGCTTAACAATTTAATGGAAGTTAATACCACAGCAGAGAGAATTGCAGAGTTTATACATCAACAAACAAAAAAACGAATTCCGGCTGATATTGATTTAATAGTTACTGTATGGGAAACAGAAACAAGCTGGGTTGAATACACCGATCAAGATGTATAATGTAAAAGAATCTTATTCATCTGTGATAAATAAAGAACATTTTCTAGATGTTGAATACCCAATTGTTGAACATTTTTATACCATTCAAGGAGAGGGAATACATACCGGTAAAGCTGCTTATTTTATTAGAACAGCAGGTTGTGATGTTGGATGTTGGTGGTGTGATGTAAAAGAAAGTTGGGCTAAAGATGCGCACCCATCAATGAAGGTGAAAGATATTGTAAATCAGGTGCGTGAATCTGGTGCAAACATGGTAGTAATAACAGGGGGAGAACCCTTGCTTCACGATCTAGAACCGCTTACAATTTCTTTAAAACAACTTGGAGTTACCATACATTTAGAAACGAGTGGTTCTTCGCCATTAACTGGTGTATTTGATTGGATTACACTATCACCTAAACGGTTTAAAAAGCCTTTGGATGATATTTTTTCAAAGGTTCATGAACTAAAAATGGTGGTTGTTACCAAAAAGGACTTAAAATGGGCAGAGGATAACGCTGACAAATGTTCAGATAACGTGTCTTTATTATTACAACCAGAATGGGATTCTCCAAAATCAATTCCAATGATTGTCTCTTTTGTAAAGGAGCATCCAAAATGGGCTATTAGTTTACAAACTCATAAATTTTTAAATGTACCATAATGAGCTTTGATAACACATCGGTTGTTATAACCGGCGGTAGTAGAGGAATTGGTCGTTCTATTGCCAAAGTGTTTGCTAGAGAAACAAATCATCATTTGATTTTAATTGCTCGTGATGTTGATGCTTTAAATTCAGTAAAAAGTGAATGCTTGGAACTTGGGGCGAATAACGTTGATGTTTTAGCTATTGATTTAACAAATCCTATATCGCTAGCCAACATCGATATTGAACAATTGAATCCTGCTATTTTGATAAATAACGCGGGCTCATTTTTGTTCAAACCGCTAAAAAATACTAGCTCTGAGGAATTTGAGGATCAGATAAGCATAAATACGACTAGTATTTTTAATATTACTAAACGTTTTTTGCCTAGTTTGTTAAAACATAAGCGTGCTCTAATTGTAAATATATGCTCACAAGCATCATTAAAAGGATATGCACATAGTGGAGCGTACACCGCGAGTAAACATGCGTTGTTAGGTTATACTCGATCATTAAGACAAGAATTATTAGACAGTACGATAGGCGTTACTGCAATCAACCTGGGACAAACGTACAGCACCTCATGGGATGGTGTAGATATACATCCAAAACTATTGATAGATCA
>JAYPYN010000084.1:8819-9504 GCA_038154605.1 Balneolaceae bacterium | reverse complement strand
ACGGTATACTTCACAGTATAGATGGATCTAGGTTAATTCAAATCAAACTTAATGAGGTCGTTGAATAAAAAGCTAATTATTTGATTTTCTCAATTCACAAAATTTAATCACTCCATGGTATCTTTTTTGATGAGAACTTCACCAAAGGAAATCTCTTGAGCAGCTAATGCAAGAATTGTAGTTGGCAATCCATTTACTCTCTGCTGAACGTTCTCGTAGTACTCTTCAAAATGTTCACCGGGTTCTGCCAGACCAAGGAAAATGAGATCTGCATTTGAAGAGTATTTTTTTAGCACTTCATCGAATGTACGCCCTTTTGCTGGAATTATATCTACAAATGCGCGAATACGTATCTCTTCTAAAAGGTCAAGAATATTCTCTTGTGTGGCCTCAACAGCATCTTCATCACCAACCATCATTTTAAAATGTAGTTCTGCATCTCTCCAATCTAGACTTGAGTTCATCAAATAGGCTAAAATCATCATCAAACCACCGTTTCCCTTCAATCCTCCCCACCAAACATCAATACGTTTACGGTTTCGAAATGCTAATTCTCCTTCTCCTTTATGAACAATAAGAACATTACGCTGAAATTCATGAAATTTGGAAATCATTCTACAAAAATCTGATCTAAATTTCGGGTCTTCACTATCGCCTAGAATTATTGTATTCGGCTCTAGTGCAC
>JAYPYN010000084.1:0-8809 GCA_038154605.1 Balneolaceae bacterium | reverse complement strand
AACCAAATGATTGAACTAAATTTATTACCCCTTGAAACCGATCATTAGCCGCAACCACTTTAACCAAGCCTTGTATTCCTCGTTTGGATAAAAACTCTCGAATATGTACCGTCATTCTTTGTTTTTGATCCATACTTATTGCACCTTCTGGAATTAAAGAAGCAACACTTAGTAATCCTCGATCATGGGTGATTGTGTTTGCAAAATCTATAAGATGCCAACGTTTGGTCGGAGAACCAGCCAGAACTAATGGATTTGGACGCCAATTTTTAGGTTCTTGATCTTCACTAAGTCGAATTAAGCCTGCTCGAATAATTGCCATCCAAATTCCCCGCCCTATATCTCCCCATGCAGATTTAATTTCTCGTCTTTTCAGCCAGGCGAAAATCAAACCAACAAAAGTAAAAGCAATGATCGTAGCTACTATATTAATCAAGATCATAACCGCTATACATCCAAGAGCACCTAACAACGAAAAAAACCAATGAACTCTAAAAGTTGGACGAAATGATGGACTTCGTAGAAATCGTTCTGTACCAGCGGCTACATTTAAAACTCCATAGGTAGTTAAAAAAAACATGGTAAGTACGGGAGCAATAAGGTTTAAATCACCAAACCAAACAGCTAACAATGCTATCACCATAGTAAAAATGGTTCCTAATCGTGGTGTTTCTTCTTCGCCAGAACCTTTTCCTAACCAACTTAAAAAAGCGGGTAAAATTTGATCTTTTGCTAAGGCTTGAAGAACTCTGGGCGCTCCTAAAATACTACCCACGGCACTGGATAAGGTGGCACCCCATACTCCTACAAGAATGGCATCTCCCCAAAACGAAATATTTCGCATTACTAATGGATCATTTAGTAGGCTATTTGTATCAGCGCGCATTGCTAGCATAAATGGGATAGTCATATAGATTATATACCCAACACCAATGGCTGCGAAGGTTCCTGTTGGGATGGACTTCTTTGGTGTTTTTAAATCACCTGACATATTCACTCCCGCCATAATTCCAGTTACTGCTGGAAAGAACAATGCAAAAACTACCCAAAAATTTTCTGGTTCCGTTGCTCGAGCATTCCACATATCAATGCTAACTCCTTCAAGCGGTGTGCCAAAAACTAGGCTTAAAAGCGATAAAGCAATACCAACCATAATTATATATTGCGCTCGTATTGCAGCCTTTGCAGACGCTAATGCTAATATAGAAACCAACACCGTAGTGATAATGCCTATCATTTTTTCGTCCATTAATGGAAATACACGTACCACACTTTCCGCAAACCCTACCGTATATAGTGCAATTGATAAAGCTTGTGCGAAATAAAGTGGAATTCCAATAGCACCACCAGATTCAATACCTAAAGATCGGCTGATCATATAATACGCGCCCCCAATCCGTACTCGTTGGTCGGTAGCTATTGAAGCTATAGAAAGACCTGTTAGAAAAGTAATACTTGTTGAAAGGGTTACGATGATTAATGTACCAATTAAACCAACATTACCTACAACCCAACCAAAACGAAGGTACATAATAACCCCGAGTATGGTTAATATCGATGGGGTAAATACACCACCAAAAGTACCTAACCCTCCTTCTTTTGCGGTTAAGACATGTTGTTTTTGATTTACTTTTGCCAAACGTATTTTTTCGTTGCAAAGCTAAGTTAGAACTTTTTGCTTAAAAGAGACTAATAATCAAAAAATAATTTAATTATTTCGTTTCTAGCCCTGTAATCAAATCAAAGGTTGTTTCGGGTTGGGAGTAATCGAGTATGGATTTTGGATTATTGTTCTCATCAACAACAACTGTTCTTGGACGATAGCTTTTTGCTTCTTCTGGAGTCATTTCAGCATATGAAATGATGATTACTCGGTCTCCTACTTGTGTAAGCCTGGCTGCAGCTCCATTCATACAACAGATTCGAGATCCTCTTTCACCTGGAATAGTATAGGTTTCGAGGCGCGAGCCATTGGTAATATTAAGTACCTGTACTTTTTCATACGGTAATAAGTGTGCTGCATCCAACAAATCCTGGTCAATGGTAATACTGCCTTCGTAATTCAGATTGGCTTCAGTAACCATCATTTGGTGCAGTTTAGATTTAAACATGGTAAGTTTCATAGCTCAACAATCGAAAATAATGTTATCAATTAGCCGGGTTTTTCCTAGGTATGCAGCGGCTGCCAATACATAGGTCTCTCCTTTGGTGAGGTTAGTCACGGGCTCCATTCGATCTAAGGAGTAGGTGTTAAAATAGTCATTTTTGAAGCCTTTTGCTTCTAGCTCCTTTTGCTTTTGTTCAAATAATGAAACTGTCTCTAACACACCTGCTTCAATTTGGGTTACACTTTCACGTATTTTTTTTATAAGTAAAGGAGCTAATTCACGTTCATTTGAGCTTAGATAAGCATTCCTACTACTTAAAGCTAAGCCATCATCTGCTCGTTCTATAGGTGCCATCAACAGTTCCAAATCATGATTAAACTCATTAACCATCTGTTGAATAATCTGAAATTGTTGGTAATCCTTCTGTCCAAATACAGCAATATTTGGTTGGACAATGTTAAATAACTTATTCACGACCAGAGCAATACCTTGAAAATATCCTGGTCGGCTACCGCCATCTAAATAAGTGTTAAGAGTTTCAATTTGAATGCTAAAAAACTTTTCACCACCACCATACATTATTTCATCATTGGGAGTAAAAACAGTCCCCACCCCTTCGTTTTTACAAAATTCTAGATCTCGTGTTAATGTTCGTGGATAGTTACTATAATCCTCATTTGGACCAAACTGCTCTGGATTTACATAAATGGATACTATTACATGATCTGCACTTTTTCGTGCAATCCGAATTAACGATAAATGTCCATCATGTAATGCACCCATTGTAGGAACAAAAGCTACTTTCTTGTTCTGTATTTGGAGTTGTTTTACAACTCCTCGAATATCTTCTATGGTTTGTAATACGTTCATTTAAACAAAAAAAGAGACGTTTACCTAAAACGTCTCTAAGCCTTAAACATGCTTCGTTTATACAGCTCTTTCAGAATCGAAGTCTTCTAGCATCTGTTTTATTCGATTAACAAATGCACCACCATGTGCACCGTCAATAATTCTGTGATCATAACTCATACTTAGAAACATCATATGTCGAATTGCGATAACATCGCCATGTGGGGTTTCCATTACTACTGGGCGTTTTACGATAGCACCGGTTCCTAGTATTGCAACTTGTGGTTGATTAATAATTGGGGTTCCCATCAAATTACCTACACTTCCATAATTTGTTAAGGTGATGGTACCACCGGCTAAATCGTCAGGGCTTAATTTTTTGCTTCTCGCCTTGGCAGCAACTTCATTTACCGATTCGGCTAAGCCAACAAGATTTTTTTGTTGTGCTTTTTTCATAACTGGCACAATTAAACCGCCTTCACCACCAGAACCAAGTGCTACTGCAATACCAAAATTAATGTCTTTTTTGATATGAATTTCGTCCCCAACCACCGAACTATTTATCATTGGGAATTCTAGCATCGCTTTTATAATAGCTTCAACAAACAACGGTGTAAATGTTAATTTGATGCCTGTATTTTTTTGGAATGCATGTTTATGGGCATTTCTCCAATTCACCATATTAGTTACATCCACTTCTGCAAAAGTTGTAACATGGGCAGAAGTTTGTTTGGAATGAACCATGTGATCAGCAATTAATTTGCGCATACGATCCATTTTAACGATCTGAACATCACCCGTTGGAAACTGAGTCACTTTTAATTCACCAGCCGATATAGCATCTTTTGAAGCTGTTGGTTTGCTAAGAGCAGAAGCCGTCGCACTTACTGGTTTTGGAGCAGTAAGCACAGGGCTTGAACCTCGATTTTGCACATAATTTAAAATGTCATTTTTTGAAACTCTACCACCTTGCCCAGTTCCTGATATTTGCTCTAGTTCTTGAATAGAAATGCCTTCTTCTTTAGCTATAGACCGTACAAGGGGAGAAAAGAAGCGACCATCACTGCTAGTTCTAGGAACAGATCCTTCTCCATTAGGCGAGCCACTTCCATTCGCTAATAATTGTTCTGGAGTTAATTTTGCAATGTCTTCTTTTGTGAGTGATGTAACTTTTTTTGGCGCAGATTCTTTATCTGGAGGCGGTATAGCAGGAACAGGTGGTGTACTAGTAGCTCCTATTTCCGTAGCGATTACTGCTATAACCTGACCCACTTCAATAGTTTCATCTGCTTGTGCTCTAATTTCAACGAGTGTACCTGCTGCTGGTGATGGGACTTCACTATCTACTTTATCGGTAGATATTTCTAATAACGTTTCATCTTCATCAACAGCGTCGCCCACATTTTTCGACCATTCTATGACGGTGGCTTCTACTACCGATTCTCCCATTTGGGGCATCACCACTTCTATGGTTTTCCCTCCAGTAGGTGCCGTAGCTTCAACAATAGGTTCAACCTCGCTAGCTGGTTGAGATTCTATGATCGGTTCTTCTATTGGCTTTGAAGAAGGAACACTTTCTGCTGCATCAGCATCCGTTTCAATGATTGCAATTGCTTTACCAACTTCAATAGTATCTCCCTCTTCTACTAAAATTTGTATAAGTACACCTGCTTCTGGCGATGGTACTTCACTATCTACCTTATCAGTAGCGATTTCTAGGAGTGTTTCGTCCACCTCAACGGTATCACCCACATTCTTCGACCATTCGATAACAGTACCTTCCATTACCGATTCTCCCATTTGGGGCATTACCACTTCTACTTTTGCCATAAAAATGTTTGTTTTAAGCGCCTATTCGGCATTTTTCTTTCAAATAAACAGACAGGTAAAGTTCTGTATAATTTGACTTAGTTCAAAATATCAACCGCATTGAAATTTTATAAAAAAGCGCTTTTTTGATGATTTTCCCTTAGCGCTTATCAACTCACAATTCTCTATTACTTTTGCATGGCCAAATAATATAATTGCATGATTCTCAACTCATCGTAACCAATTTGTTTTTTACATTCATCATACACTAGACGAAGCATAAGATGACCACGCTTTTTGAAGGCTTTCAATACTTCATCTCTTTGCCTATCGGATAGGGTAGAAGCTTGTAATAATCCCTCTAATCGAAGTTCTTTACCTTCATCAACGTATTTTTTTAAATGCCCAAGAATGGTTACTTCTTTAACACCATGCTCTTCTGCCAGTAGTTTAATGGATTTTCCTTCATTAAAATCTTGGCTTACAAGCTCATGCTTTTCCCCTGTTTTAACTTCACGTTGTTTTTTGATCAAGGTTTTTTGACGCTCCATGATGTCATGATCTTTCGAAAAGGTTTTTATCACCCCAACAAAAGCATCGCCAAACTTTTCTTTTTTAACCTTCCCAACCCCATAAATTGCTTCTAGTGCGTCTTTAGTTTGTGGGAAATAATAGGCCATTTCTATAAGTGTAGTATCTGGAAAAATAGCGTAGGGAGGAACATCATCTATTTCTGCCAGTTCTTTTCTTTTTTCTCGTAACAATTCAAATAATTCTACATTGTACTCATTTTCTATTTCACTAGAAGTACGTATCACGTCTTCTTCATCCATAGATACATCGGTACGATCCAGAACTCCATACACATTTTCTTTACCACTAAGTATGGGCATGGCTTTATCGGTGGTTTCTAACACCCCAAAACTGCCTCGCTCTACAAAATGTTGGCGCATCAATAATCTCGATAGCTGCTCCCATTGTTTTTTTGTCCATTCTAATCCCGTTCCATAACTCTCAAGCAGATTGTGTTCATTTTCTAACACTTTTTGATTTTTAGACCCCCGAAGTACATCTATCACATGTCCCGCTCCAAATTCTTCTTCCAAATCAAGGACACAGTCTAAGAATTTTTTGGCTTGATGCGTTAGATCTTCAACATCTGCATCTTGGGAAATACTATTATCACACATCCCGCATTCTTTTTCCCCATATTGTTCCCCAAAATACTCGAGAAGGGGTTTACGACGGCATCCTTGCTCTTCTAAAAATTTGAGCAACTTCTCTAAATGGCGTTCGGCCACCGTTTTCTCCATCCCTTTCTTTTGGTTGATGAAGTATTTAATCTTTTGGGTGTCGGCATAGCTAAACAATAGAATGCAGTCAGATCGCAATCCATCCCGGCCCGCTCTACCAATTTGCTGGTAATACGATTCGATGTTTTGGGGCATATCGTAATGTACTACAAAGCGCACGTTTGGTTTGTTTATCCCCATTCCAAAAGCAATAGTAGCCACAATGATGCGAATATCATCACGGATAAATTCCTGTTGATTAATGGTTCGTTCACGCGACATCAAACCAGCATGATAAGGCTTTGCTGCATACCCTTGTTCAATTAGTAATTCCGAAAGCTCATCCACTTGCCGACGAGAGAAACAGTAGATAATTCCCGACTGATTTTTGCGTGTGTACAAGAAATCGAGTAGCTGATTTTCTGGATCTTTTTTATCCACTATTTTTATGAACAGATTAGGTCGATCAAAACTTGAGATAAAGGATTCCGATTCGTCAAACTCTAGGGTATTTTTGATGTCACGCTGAACACGAGGTGTTGCTGTTGCCGTAAGAGCGATGCAAACAGCCTCAGGATAATCTTTTCGAACGCGAGAGAGTTGCCTATACTCCGGTCTAAAATCGTGCCCCCATTCCGAGATACAGTGCGCCTCATCAATAGTAAAACAATCAATGTTGATGTCTTTTAACATTTCTTTGGTTTTATCCATTAATAAGGTTTCTGGGGCTACATAGAGTAGTTTTACTTCCCCTGACTTTATTTTCTTAACATTGTATTCGTACGCTTCTGGGCGTAAGGAGGAATTTAAATACACCGAAGAAATACCATACTCCTTAAGCTGGCTCACTTGATCTCTCATCAAGGAGATAAGGGGAGAAATCACAATGGTCATACCATCAAAAATGAGAGCCGGAATTTGATAACATAATGATTTACCACCTCCCGTAGGCATAATCACCAGCGCATCTTTTTTATTTAAAACTTGACGTATCGCGGCCTCTTGCTGTAGGCGAAAATCATCGTATCCAAAGGTATCCTTCAGAATTTGTCTAGCTTGTTCGATCATGGAGTAGAATTGGCATCAAAATATTAAAACATTAAAAATAGGGTATTCGCCACTTTTTATTTTGATGAATGTGACTATTAAATATATATTCAAATTAAGGAGTTAGATTCAAAAAACTACATATTCATGTGGTTAATTTCTGATACCTAATAATTATTGTTTAAATAAAAAGAAACTATGTTTGGGATTGAGGCATTGGATGTTGTAATAGGCATGATATTTATTTATCTGCTTTTCAGCTTATTTGTGAGCATTATTAATGAGGTGATTGGGCATTTATTCAATTCTAGAGGTTCTAAGCTTTATGATTCGATTTTAGAATTAATCGGTAAAGAAGCTACACAAGAACTGTTTAAAGATCATAGAATTAAAGTTCTATCTAAAAATAGTAAGACCATATTAAATTCAGCTTCAGAAATTTCAAAATTGAAGAAAGCATGGCCAGAACATATTCCGGCGTCACTTTTTGGTGAAATAATAGCAGAAATAGATAATTCAATGATTGGAGGTATAATTGGCGATCTTAAAGATGAAATAAAAAACTCTTCCATCAAGACAAAAGAAGCCTATGAAATGGCTCTTTTAAAAACTAAACAAACCTATAAACATAATGTGAGAAAACTTACAGTTATGGTTAGTGTTATTGTTGTAATATTATTTAATGTTGATTCTATATCAATTTTTAAAGATTTAGGAACTGATGCTTCGAAGATCGTTATCATTACTGATATGGCTGAAAAGTATATCGCTGCGAATGATACAAGTACCTCACCTGATACCCAAAATACAGTGGCAGATTTGAAAAATAAATTAAACGAAATTCACAAAACTCAAATCCATGATTTAGAATCGACATTAGGACTTGGATGGGAAAACAAAAAATTCTGGAAGGAATTGAAATGGCATTCTATACCTGGATGGATCATAACTGTTTTAGCACTTTCTCTAGGAGCCCCTTTCTGGTTCGATACCTTAAAAAGAGTAATTAATATTAAAAATGAGATTAAAGGAAAAGAAAAATCTGAAGATGGAGCTGTAGGATGAGTAGAAAAATTAGAGATATAAGTCTCCGTCTTAAAGCAAACCATAAGATAAGAATACGAGCTAATGAACCTATAGCTGATGGTGATCGAAATCTTAAAGGTTATTTACTAGAAGGTTTTTCTGTTGATCTAGTAGAAGAATGGGAAGGGAATCAGTTATCAAATAATATCATTACATCTAACATATGGTACAGAGACAAGAATGGAGACTTTTATTGGAGTGGGGGGTTTGGCGAACAAGAATTTTCAATTGCAAAAAGAAGTGTTTCAAACCTTAAAATTAATGAAACAGGGCTTCAATGGTGGCATTATACACAGTATAACATTAAGCAAATTTGGGAAAAATACAATACAAAGGGCAATGGAGTTAAAATAGCTATACTCGATGTTGGTGTTGATCATAATCATCCTTTGATTAATAATCCTAATCGTTTAAAAAGTATTTCACCCCTTCCAAGTATAAATGACATTTCAAAGAAAGATTCTCATGGAACTAGTGTTTCTAGCGTTATTATCGCAAATAGTAATAAAATTGTTGGTATAGCGCCCGAATCAAATGTTGAGGTTTATTGTGTTACTAATGGTGTTCATAAACCCAAAAATTTTGCTACCGTATTACAAAAAATCGCATTAGATTCTA
>JAYPYN010000083.1:665-9505 GCA_038154605.1 Balneolaceae bacterium | reverse complement strand
GACCTCCTGGACGTGAAGCTTATCCAGGGGACGTTTTTTATCTACACTCTAGATTATTAGAGCGTGCAGCAAAAATCATTGATGATAATGGAGTTGCACAATCCATGAATAACATTCCTGATGAATTAAAACCTCTTGTTAAAGGTGGAGGTTCACTTACAGCACTTCCTGTTATAGAAACTCAAGCTGGTGATGTTTCTGCCTATATTCCTACAAACGTAATATCAATTACAGATGGTCAGATTTTCTTAGATACCGATTTATTTAATTCTGGAACAAGACCAGCTATCGATGTCGGGATTTCTGTGTCACGTGTGGGTGGTTCTGCTCAGGTTAAATCCATGAAAAAATTATCAGGTACACTAAAGCTAGATTTAGCTCAGTACAGAGAATTAGAAGCATTCGCTAAATTCGGTTCTGACTTAGATCCTGCAACTCAAGCACAATTAAGACGTGGTGAGCGTACAGCAGAGCTTCTAAAACAAGATGTTTATCAGCCTCTCCCTGTTGAACAAGAAATTGTACTCTTAAAAGTTAACGATGCAGGTTTACTTGATAAATTGCCAGTGTCTGGGATAGGTGAATTCCAAAATCAATTCCTTGAAACAGTAGGTTCAAAGTTCTCTAAAGAAATGGCTGATTTAGCATCCTCTGGAATTTTAAATGACGAATTTGGAAGTAAACTTATTGATGCTGCAAATACTGTAATAGATCAATTATTAGCAGCAGAGGAAGTATAATTCATGGCTAATTTACGGGACATACGTAACAGAATAGGTTCTGTAAACAATACACAGCAGATTACCAAAGCAATGAAAATGGTTGCTGCTGCAAAGTTACGTAAAGCGCAGGATCGTATGGTGCAAACACGCCCATATGCTTCAAAAATACAAAATGTTGTAGGTAGGTTGGCTTCAGGAACTGAAATCAACAACCCTTTACTACGTAAAAGCGATGAAGTTAATAACATTTTGATTATCGTTGTTGGCTCTGATCGTGGTTTATGCGGAGGTTTTAATAACAATTTGTTTAAAGAGATTGAAAAATCTATCGATAAAAATTTTGTTGCTCAGCGAGCCAATGATACCCTATCATTAATTACAATCGGGAAAAAAGCATCGGCACATTTTTCTAAGAGGAAATATAATGTTGTAGCTAAATATCCTGGTTTTTTTGATCAGTTAGAATATGATGCTTCTTCACAAATAATGAATAACGCAATTGAAGACTTTATTAATGGTTCTTTTGATGAAGTGTACATTGCTTACAACGAATTTAAATCTGTAATTGCTCAGAATAGGATTATTGATAAAATCTTACCAATTGATCCAAAAATGATTTCTGGTAATGAAAATGTTGAATCAATTGATTATATTTTCGAGCCTAGTTCATCAGAAATTTTAGATCAACTTTTACCATTACATTTAAATGTGCAATTATGGAAAGCCGTTTTAGAATCAAATGCTGCTGAACAGGGTGCAAGAATGTCTGCAATGGATAGTGCTACTGAAAATGCAAAAGAATTAGAGCGTGAATTAAGGTTGAAGTATAATCAAGCCAGACAAAGTGCTATCACTACAGAGATATCTGAAATAGTTTCTGGAGCTCAAGCATTATCAGGCTCTTAATGAATTGGAGAGTTGGCAGAGTGGTCGAATGCGGCGGTCTTGAAAACCGTTGAGGTGCAAGCCTCCGGGGGTTCGAATCCCTCACTCTCCGCAATAAAAAATAGCCCTTCGGGGCTATTTTTGTTTTAATAAATGAACAATTTTTACGTTACATACTCACAATTTTGAAAGAGTAATCTATATGCGAAAATTAATTTTATTGAGTTTCTTTATTTCTTTTAATGGTATGCTACACGCGCAGGATACACTTGAAATAAACCTTAACCAATTTCTAGAATTATCATTAAATAATGCTGGTCAACTAAAATTAGCAAATACTGAAATTGAGTTAGCTGAAAATAGAAAAAAGGCTGCCAAGGACTTACGATTTTTACCTAGTCTCAATTTTAGGTCAGAACATGGGCTAGTACCTGGTGTTAAATCTCCAGGGAATTTTCCAAACGATCAAATTTATCTCGACCCAGATGCTACTAATGATTGGAGTAAAGCAGGGGTTTTCACAAGATTACGAATTTCCGGTGTTCAACCTGTTTTCACTTGGGGAGCCGTAGGAAAAGCCATAGAAGCTGCAGAATTGGGTATCAAAGCCGTTCAGCATAAATCTGATATCGAAAAAAACGAATTGGAGTTACGATTAACAGAACTTTATTATAGCTATGTATTTGCTCTTGAAATTGAACGATTGTTGAACGATGCTGATGAAAAAATAGGCGAGATTGAGCGTGCTATGAAACGTCAAGAAAAGGAAGATCCTACAGAATTGGATGAATCTGATGTTTTTAAATTTAAAGTTTTTAAAGCTCAATTTGGAATTCAGAAAGAAGAGGTGTTTCGGAATTTAGAATTTGTAGCCCAAACTTGGAAGTATGCATTAAGAAATGAAAAAGATACTATATATGAGCCTAAAACTCGATTTTTAGATCCATTATTCTCTACGCTTTCTGAGGTAGAATTATATCAAAATTCTGCTATGACAAATCGTCCAGAAATTAAGGCTATTGGCTTTAGCCGGGATGCTCTAAAGATGTATATAAACTCATTAAGAGCACAGAACAAGCCAGGTTTATATTTAGGTTTCACTACTACGTTTGCTAGCACACCAATTAGACCACGTCAGCCTAATCCATTTATCAGTACCCCTGAAAATACTTTCAATACGTCTATTGGTTTTACCATACGGCAAAATCTTAATTTCTTTCAGGTAAAAACATCCTTACAAAGAAGCCGATTAGAAGTAAACAAATTACAATATATAGAAGATGTCGCTCGTGATGGTATAATGATCGAACTGAACGATTCGTATAAGGTGGCTGCTATTTCTAAAGCAAAGCTAGAGCGTACCGAAGAAGCTCTTAAAATTGCCAAGGAGTGGTTGAGGGCAGAGCAATTAGATTTTGATTTAGGATTTGGAGATTCCAAAGACTTAATAGATGCCGTTCGACAGGAACTAGAACTTAGACTAGAAGTAAAACAAAGCATCTTTGAGTTTAATCAATCCATGTTAAAACTTAATAAATCGGCAGGTTTACCGTTAATAAATCAATCATTTTAAAAAGTTATCATAAGATTTATGAATCTACTAAAGCTATTAATCCTTTTGTCACTACTCGTTGGATATATAACCAATATAAATGCACAAACTAGTGCTACTGATATTCAAACGATGCTAGAACATAGAGATGGAGAAATTAAAATCATTTTAGGACCAAAAGGAAGTGAATATTCTGATGCCCAACGTGATACCCTAAAAGCCATAATAAATGGGATTATAGATTTTGAGTCGATGTCAAAAACTGCTCTTGGGGAAACTTATGATACTATTTCTGAAGAGAGTAGAGTTGAATTTGTGGGTCTTTTCTCGTCCATTATTAGAGACAACTCACTCACAAAGTTAGACATTTATCGTGCGACTATAACCTATAAGAGCATTAGCATTGACGATGATCAAGCACTGGTTCAAACTATGGCCGAACTCGATGAAGTTCGTACCCCTGTTGATTATAAAATGAAATGGAGAGATGACGAATGGGTAATAATCGATATGAGCATTGATGATGTATATACCGCAGAGTCATACAATCGCCAATTTCAGCGTATAATCGCACGCCGAGGGTTTGATGCACTAATGAAGAGTTTAAGAAAAAGAGCAGCTCGTAGTTAAGTTTATATTTCTTATTTTTGGATATGAGATTAGTATTCCTTTCTGATCAATTTTATCCCAAGAGTTCTGCTGATACAGAGCAGATAATATCATCTTTATCTGCAATGTCTAAGATTGTTAAGGTCACATTTGTCTTTGCTGCATATAAAAATTTTATACCTTCAAAGAAAAATATAGAGCAATATTATAATAAATCTTGTGACTTTACTATTCAGTATGTGGTTCATCGCTTTAAAAATATACGAGGAATAGAAAAATTACTCTTTGCAATTGCAATACTTAAAAAAATAAAAAACAAGGAATATGAAGTTTCTTATACAAGAAATATTCCCATTTTATTATCGATACTTTTATTCTCAAAACTGCCAATCATCTTTGAGTCATATAGACCATGGCCAGATCGTAATTTTTTGGCAAAAATGTTGTTTAAATGGCTAAATAAAAATAAAAGACTATTAGGCATCGTATTACACTCAAAATATGCTGGTAAAAGTTTTAGCAATATAGGTTTTAGTGATGAAAAATTATTTATTGCACATAATGCATTTAAAAGCGATGAATATATTGTTAAATCTAAGGCGTCTTTATGTAAAAAATACCAATTACCACAAGATAGAATCATACTTACTTATTCTGGAAGGGTAACCAAAGAAAAGGGAGTTGATAGACTTTTTGAAGTAGCTAATGCTTTTCCAGAATTATCAATTTTAATTATTGGATCCGAGAGAAAAGGTGAAATAGAAAAACATGCGTCCATATATCCGAACATTATAGTATTGGATTGGATGCCCAAAAATGAGGTTTATTCGTTATTAGCTATATCTGATATTCTATATATACCTCCAACAAAAAAAGCGAGAGATATATCTAAAAATACGGTATTACCATTAAAAACATTTCTATATAAGGCCACAGGAACATCTATATTAGCACCTAATTTGGAGGATATAAGAGAAGTTTTATGTCATAATAGGAATGCTTATTTGATAGAACCGGATAATTTGAATTCTGAATTGTTAGCTATAAATACCTTAATTAACGATTCTACTCTAAGAAATAGACTAGGAAGCTCCGCAAAACAAGATATGGAACATTTAACTTGGGATAATAGAGCAGAATTTATTAAAAATTTTATTCATACTCGATATAACACTCTAATAAAAAATAATAATTATTTTCACAATTAATTTTCAGTTTTAGATGTTAATTAAGTCATTAATAATATACATTCTAAAATATGGATTATACTCCAAAAGTTTCTGTAATCGTCCGATCTTTTAATCGCTTTCTAGCTTTAAATGAGTTACTAGATTCTTTATTAAATCAAAATTACGAGAATTATGAAATAATTGTAATTGAACAATCTACGAATCTCACTAAGAATGAAAAAAACGAATTATTAGACGTAGCTAGTCATGAAAAATTGCATATTTTTTTCTATGAACCCTTAGGGGGGGCAAAAGCAAGAAATAAAGGGGTGGGGCATTCATCGGGAGAAATTTTAATATTTATAGATGATGATGATATTCCTTTGAATGAATATTGGATTAGGGATCATGTATTACATTACCAAGAGGAACAATTGATTGGACTTACTGGGCGTCAATTTTTTAACAAGAAAACAGATTGCCCATATATTTATTGGATGCGTTGGTATATACGCAGAACCTGTATGAGGTATAATTGGCTAAAATTCCCATATACATTTGCTCAATTTGATGAAGACATCACCAACGTAGAATGGCTACATGGTACAAATTCATCAATAAGAAGAGAATGGGTTTTTAAAACAGGATTATGGGACACACACATTCGTAACCAGGACGAACATTCTTTTGCCTTCAAATTACAGCCTTTTTTAAAACAAGGATACCGATTAGATTTTAAAAAGTCTCCTACTATAATCCGTAGGATGGATATAGATGGAGGTATGGGGAAGAGAACATTTTCATTTAAACGTGAGTTTCAAAACCAGTTTCAGTACCTATCCAAAATTGTATACAAATATTACCCTTTGTATATAATTTTATTTCCTTTTCATCTACTTTGGGTAACGGGTAAAAGTCTTAAATCTTTATTGGCTAGATGATTGAACTAATGAAACGGTATATTCTTTAATCTAAAGGCAAAAAGGGAATAAATTATTCTTACCTTCAAGCTTTAAAATAAATAGATGATAGGTATTACTATCATTTTTTAAGCTTATAATATGAAGATTCTTATTTACGCTACCACGCTCGGCGCAGATTTGTTAAGTCTAACCCGTTTTTTGCAAGACAAAAAAGAGGTAGAGGTTAAAGTATTGATGAAGAATCCAGAAAAATTTAAAGAAGAAGGGATTTATGATTTCTGGAAGTTAAACATAGAATTACATGAATCAAATAAGATTAATATTATTAAGGGTATAAGGGGATTTAATCCTGATGTCACAATTATGGATAATAATGTTCCATTACGGTCTTTGAGTCCAAAAGCATTGGTACTCTGGCATGGGTACGGATGGAAAGGTCCTAATGATGAAGAAGAATTTAAATGGATACATAGAAATATTAGAATCAGTTGGGGAGATATGAAAGTGCCGAATCGAAACATTAAGTGGCAATGTTTTGGCGAAGGCGATTTTAAACATAGATCTACTATTAGTGGTTTTCATCCAAAAAATTGTCTTACTCTAGGTTCTGCAAGTCATGATTATTTACGAAATCCAATTGCAAAAGAAGAACTTCAGAAATACTATCCTTTTGATATTGTAAATAAAAAAACAGTATTGATCGCACCTACATGGCATTATGGGGAAGTATTTTCACATTGGGGAGATGATGATACTCTTTTTAATAAAATACTAGCTGATCTTTCAAAAAGAGAAGTTAATGTAATTTTACGATTGCATGATTCCTATAGGTTTGATCATCACTACGTAGAATTTTTGCAAACTTTAGAAGTTCGTTATCCTAATGTATTATTGAAGTTTAAAGATATTAATCCAGATAATTTTTTAGATCTTCAAGTGGCTGATTTAATGGTCACAAATTTTAGTAGTATTGCTAATTTATTTTATGCCACTAAACGTCCAACAGTACATATATATCCTGTTAAGAGTGAAGACGAATCTTTTATGTGGAGAAATAAAACCATTATAGGCATTAGAAAGAAAAAAATTGATTCGGTTAAGTTTATTTGGAAATATTCACCAGAAGATAATGGGGGATTTCTTGCTAGGAATTTTGATGAAATGATGGAGCAAATTCATCAAGGTTTAGAGGATCCATCATGTTGTGTTAAAAAATCAGAAGAATATTTACATCAGCATATGTTAGGGGCCGATGGTAAAAATTGTGAACGCATTTGGAATGCGCTGGTTGAATTGGTGGGTGAATAAAAATTATGTAGAAAGAAGTTTTTTATTCGTTCTGAGAATCAAAAACAACCCAACAATAATCATCGACATTAAAATTTGCCATTCAAGGGTTTTAGAGAAACTTGGAAAAAACATTTGAGTAATAAAAATTATAAAAAGGCATAGTAATCCTACAAGATGGGGACGATATATATCTTTAACTCTTAGTACTGTAGATGCTACATAACGTGCTTCGATTAATTCTAACGATACAAGTATAAACATTGCAATAGAAGAAGATAATGCAGCTCCTTGAAGGCCAAATTTTGGAATTAATAGATAATTAAACAAAAAATTTAAGGAAGCAACAGTAATACTATTCAATAAAATAAGTTTTGAATGCCCTGTCATAGCTACCACATTACCAGCAAGGCTAAATGAACAATATAGGTAAGGTATTGGCAACAAAAAGAACATAAAGCTACTTGATATATTAAAGTCGGGAGAGATAATAATAAGTAGCCAATCCTTAAAAATAGCCATTAATAGAATTGTGGGTATTGATAGTGTTGCAATCCATGATGAAGTAGAAGAAAAATGTTTAGATAGTTCATTGAATTCACCTTTATGATGCAAACGAACAATATGAGGGGAGAAAGCAGATGAAAATATTAGTTTTATAGATCTTATTTCCCTAATGAGCATGGTTCCAGCTCCATAAAAGCCAATAATTTTAGGTCCAAATCCAAAAAGTGGAAGCATCAAAATATCTATACCCGTTATAAAGCGATTTAATGTCATATTAATATTTTGGGGAATAGCAAAGCCTACTAGTTCTTTATTTATCTCAAAATTTTTGCATGCAGTAAATAATTTTTTCCAACTTAGTTCTTTAGAAAAGATGACTAAAGAAATTATAAAAAGTAGCAATTGTGTTGATAAATAAGCTAATGCTAATCCAGTAAATGAGGAATCTATATACCAAAAAAGAATTGAGAAAATTAATAGGGAAAGAGGCCTCAGCCATCCATTATTTAAAGCATCGTATTTCATTATTTTCAAGCCCTGAGTAGCTGCAAGTACAATGCGCTCAAAAGCCATTAGCGGGATGGAGAAGATCATAAATTGAAACATGATAACTAAATAATTAGAGAAATTTTCCTCATAAAAGATTGATAGAAAAAACTCTCCAAACCAAAAAAAACCGATTAATGTAAGCAGAGATAAGCCAATAGACCATGCGAAAGAATTTGAAAGTGCTTGATATAGTTGTTTTGCGCCATCACTATCAGAACTAAATTTTGATACAAAAATAAGTGCTCCATCTTTAAATCCTGAGGTTAAAAATGCAATAATAATTTCTATGGCTATGTTAGTTGTAATATAAATTCCAAAAACTTCAGCGCCATATAAGCGATTAACTACGATAAGGAAAGTGGGGGCAGCCATTTTGCCAATCACCCCGATAAGATTAACTAAAGCACCTTTTTTTAGTTCAGAAGTGATGGTACTCATTTGGGTTTAGTTATTACTTGTTCATAGTATTTTTCCAAATTGAGTATTTCTTTATCTATGTCATATAATTCTAATACCTTTTTTCTTCCTTCTTTCCCAAATTTCTCAATTAAGTTTTCATTTTTAATAAATCTGATCATTAAATTTGATAATAGTTCAGTATCTCTTTCTTTGGTAAGATAACCTACTATATCATGAT
>JAYPYN010000083.1:0-655 GCA_038154605.1 Balneolaceae bacterium | reverse complement strand
GATCTACTAACTCAGGAATTCCTCCATGATAGGTGCTGATGACAGGTATTTCACATGCTAAAGCTTCTTTTATTACTGTTGGTAAACCTTCACGATCAAAGTTAGGTGTAACTACACTATGCGCAAGCATTACATGGCTGTTTTTTAAAAGATTCGATATTTTATTGGAGTCTATAACTCCCGTAAAATTTACAGAATCTTCTATTCCATTATTGTATACAAAATTTTTACAGTCTTGCATTAATTTACCATCACCAACCAAAGTTAATTTTGCATCATACCCTTGAATTATAACGTTTTTAAATGCTCTTAATGAATAGATATGCCCTTTTTTTTCTGTAAATCTCCCTATAGTTATAAATCGAATAGGTTTTGGAGGTATTTCAATTTTAGGTTTAAATAAGTCTGTATTTATACCAAGTCTAAAATGTTTGAGTTTATTTTCATCGGCACCTAAATCTTTTAATAACTCTATTAATTCTTTACTTACAACCAATCCGATCTTCATGGTTGATAAAATTTCTTTTATTTTTAAAGTGTACCTAAGTTGTTTTGGATACCATTTTGTTTGATTAAGTAAAGTAGCGACATCATTTCCATGGAAAGTTACAATTAATGGGATGTTGAATTTTTTTGCATAATGTAATGCATAGAC
>JAYPYN010000082.1:8989-9866 GCA_038154605.1 Balneolaceae bacterium | reverse complement strand
GATTAAATCTAGCTTAACCATTTATTAATATTAAAGATTTTACTAAATCTACGTGGAGAAAAAAGTTTATCAAGTAACAAACTTTTGTCAATCAAATTAATCTCTTCATTTCGAGTAGTTTGAAAAGACCTTATCTAATATTACTATGAGTTGTTGATATTCTTTTTCTGAAATATTTTTCCAACCAAGTTCTCTGGAAGCATACACATGTTTTTTAGCTTTGTTTAATTCAGATATGCCCAAATCAGTCAAAGTTATTAAATATCTCCGTCCGTCGTCTGGATCTTGAGTTCTACTTAGGAAGCCTTTTTTTTGTAATAAATCTAAAATTCTTGATACTGTATGTTTGTCTTTAAAACTTTCTGCTGCCAAATCTACCTGACTCATAGCAGACTTTTCTAATTGATTTAGCAGAACCCATTGTTCAGGTGTTAAATTAATACGTGCTTTTTTAAATCGATTAATTAAATCTTGCCGTACCACTTTATAAGTCCGATCTATATATACCCCAATTTCTTTTTTCATTTGATATGCTAATGAAGGTCTGGTAGTCCTATTTTATTGCGAATTTCCCGAAACCTTGGCTCGGTTGATAAATTGCGAAAAGGAAGCAAGGTGTCTATGAAAATCATTGTTCCAATATGTTGCTTATACCCTAAGTTTAAGTACTCTAAGGTGGTATCAACTTCACCAATTCCAGCATATATATACGCTAATTTAACAGCAAAATTTAGTTCTGGATGTTCCTTTTCGCGTAATTGTAATTTAGCTAGATGTTTTTCCGCTGTGTCTTTATCCCCACTTACACCTGCTAGATATCCTAAAACTGCAATGCCAAAATCGGTATCTGATGCTAACTCTGAAAATTTATCTATAT
>JAYPYN010000082.1:1626-8979 GCA_038154605.1 Balneolaceae bacterium | reverse complement strand
TGTCCTCTAATTGTATAAAATTATATGATAAATCTTCATATGCCATAACAAACATCGGATCTAACTCTAACACATTTTTTAACACCGAGACGCTTTTCTCATATTCGCCACAAATAAATTGGGCTCTTGCTAATTCCACTTTTGCAGGCGCAGAAAGTGGATCAAGTTTGGTAGCTATTTTAAGATGCTTAATCATACGATCATGCTCACCTAAAGCTCTGTATAAATAGCCTAGCCCTATACGTGCATCAATATGGTTAGGTTCAAGGGTAATAGCTTTTCTGAAGTTTGCTTCAGCCTCTAAAAAATTCCATTTAAAGAATAAATTAACCATGCCTAACGCTGAAAAAGAGGAGGCTCTTGTACTATTATTTTCAACCGAAAGTATGGCGTATTTTTCTGCTTCTGAAAAAGCTTCTTTGGTGTTCATTAGCCCTAAAGAACCTAAAAAAGTATAACAATTAGCAAGTACAGAATATGCATTAGCGTATGTTTTACATTGTTTTATTGCCTTTTTAAATAGAGTAATTGCTTTGAGTACAGATTCCAAATTTCGTTTATTCCAAAAAAACAACCCTTCTAAAAAGTAGTTATATGCAACAATACTATCTGTAGACGCTTCATATAGTTTGGTAGATTTATCAAAAAACGAATCAGATTCTAGCTTTTCAGCTATTTTTTGAGCAATCTCATCCTGTACTTCAAAAATATCCTTCATATCACCATCAAAATTCTCCGACCATAGATGGAATCCGTCTTCTGTTTTAATAAGCTGAGCGGTAACCCTAATTCTATTCCCTGCCTTACGAACGCTACCTTCTAAGATAGTTGCAACATTAAGTTCCTTTCCTATTTTGCGAATGTCTCTATGATCCCCTTTAAATCCAAATACAGAGGTTCTTGAAGCAACTTCTAAATCATTCACTTTTACTAATGCATTTATTATTTCTTCTGTGATACCGTCACTAAAATAATCATCGTTTGGATTACCACTAAAGTTTGCAAAAGGAAGAACTGCAACGGAATGTTGGTAGGAGCCTGTTTGATCTTGAATATGGCGTTGTTTAGGGAGTTGAAGTCCTGCATTGGCTAGGGCAAAAATTCTAGTTGCTTCAAATACATTTTTTAATTCATGTTCGCCATATGCTTCTACTCGTATTCCTGGATGATTTTTTATTTCGTCAAATACTTTTCCAGAAATCATTACTGAACCAGGTATTCCAAGCCCTTGCACTCTAGCGGCTAAATTAACCGCATCTCCATAAATACCCTCATCATCTTGAACTACATCACCTATGTGTATGCCAATCCTCATAGGTACTTCTGGCTGTTCCTGTAATTGTAATTGAATTTCTTTTGCTGCGTTTACTGCATCGATTGCGGATGTAAACATACTTAATGTTCCATCACCATAGTACTGCATCACATTGCCTCTATATTTAGAAATTTTGTGATCTACAATACTTCGCTGATGATCTCTCTTCGTTTTTGCTAAGGCTTCGTCTTGTTGCATCATTTTTGTATAACCCACCATATCAGCAAACATGATGGCGGCTAGTAAACGAATGTTTTGTTTTTCAGCCATAAAAAATTAATAGTTAGTTAGGTATCTCTCTATAGATGTTAGATGCTGTTTATATGGTTTGAAGTTAGAAAAAAAATCCCGCTTTTATACTAAAAGAATGCTCATTTTTTGAATTTCCATATGTGGCACTAAGAAGTACTTGATCGAAGATATTAAACCATATACCAACACCGTAGCCCGTATGAAAAATATTTGATTTTTCTCCATCTGCCCAAACTCTACCCGTATCAACAAAGGACAACAAACCACCTTTGCCTCCCAATAAATATCTATAAAATTCCACCAACTCAAACCGTGCTTCAATATTTGAATAGACTGAACTTCTTCCCGTAAAACGTTGATTTGAGAAACCTCTTAGATTCTTATTTGCACCAAGTGAATGGGCTTGGAAAAAAGGAAAGTCACCCAAAATATGCTCACCTCCTAGCCGACCTGCTAATGTGAATTGACGCTTTGTAGGAGCTGATACATAAAAACTAGTTGCTCCCTCTAGTTGTATATGGTCACTACTGGATGAATTAAAAGCTACATTACCTGTTGTGTTAATAGAGAGTTTAAATCCATATTTTGGATTTATAGAATTATCAACATCAGCTAAAGATAATCCTGTGGTTAGCATGCCATAGTATTGACTAGAGTAAATATTGGGATTCATGCCTGATGTAGGCTCGTTTAAAATATTACCACCTTTCTTTTCGTCATCAACATCAGTGAATTGGATTCCTGCACCAATGTGGAAATCTACTAGGTTTTGTAATGGAATACTGATTTTTCCTAATATTTGATATTGTTCTAATCGTGCTCTGTAATAGTCAAAATCAAGCTGGTTTTGCCTTATGGTTTCATTTCCTAACCCATAAAAATAGCGATAACTTTTTGGTAATAATATTGTTCCTTCAATAGCGGCATTCCATCCACCAAAAAGCCTATACCAATTGCCTGTATATAGGATATTACCCGCTGCTGTTAAAGGCGCAAAATTTGCCCTCAGATAATGGTGTTGAGCGGGATTTTTACGAAAACTATTTCTTGTAAACTTTGGTCCACCACCAATAAAAAGTCCATCATTGTTATTATAAGCAAAGAAAAAACCCACGATTGTAGAATTCCATTTATAATCTGAGTTATAATGATATTTATTGATTTCCGGGTTATTTGATAGTTGAAAACGAGCATTACTTAATACATTTGGGTTGCTTAATCCAGTATCATAAACATAGACATTTCTTCTAGCATTTGGGTTTTCATCGATAAAAGTATCCTCACCAGATCCGCCAACAATATGAATTTTAATGGTTGGTTTTTCAGTTCCAGAGAGTACTATTTCGTCATCGTCACCCATGGCATAAATTCTAAGTTCATTGGTTTCTGAATCGTTAAAAATACGATCGTAATACTTATTTTTTAGCTTCCCTTTTTTTGTAAGTTTAAAAACCTGAATTTGAATCTGATCTTTATTGAGTATGTTTATATGTATTCTCTCTTTTTTATGGCTGGCCGTTACACTCACTACTTTATTTAGCTGACTAGCATATATTTTAGCTATTTCTGGGAGTTTATCGCGGCGTACTTTGAGGATATCGATTGTTTCTTGGCCAAATTTTATTTCAAGCTCATCGGGATATGCCTCAACCGCTTTGGTTAGTACATCATCGGTAAGTTTCTGTTTGATATCTTCTGCGATATTAATCCAATCTTCTGATGTTAATTGATTAGTAAAACGCCTTGTTAATCCCAATGAATTCTGATTTAACCCTTTCAGATTACCATATCCATAATCAAAGTTTTGATATTGCGCAAAAGGCCCAAGTTTTGCTATGGTTGGGAAAAGACCATTTAAACGCATTAATGCAACATCTCTATCTCTAGGAATAGGTTGATAAATTTTACCCTTTTTATCTTCTGGCTCAATTGCTGCCCATCGCCATTGGTCTGAATGGCGATCCCAATCACCAATTAACATATCAAATAAACGAGAACGCGCCATTAAATTTTGATCTACTCTATGATCGATATCACCATCAACTTTGCGGAACAAATCTATAGATGATACTACATTTTTGGGATTTCCTACAGAAGAGACATCGCTCATATCATTATCTGGTTTTCTCTCAAAAAGAGCGAGTCTACCAGCCATCAAATCACCATAACCGGCCAACAATGGATCGTCTGGTACGATGTAATATTTGGGATTTGTATGATATACCCCAGCTGGTGCAGCCAACTTTGCAACAATAAGCGCTGCATATGGGTTTAGCATTGAAAATTGATCTTGGGCTGCATCTAAAGCAAACGACTGCCTAAGTTCTTCACTCCAAATTTTGCCAGCTTGCTTATCTACCGACCGAAGTACGTATTCTTTACCGTCAGATCCGTCTAAATGTAGAGTGTTAGACTGTCCGCGCCCACCAAATCGAACTGGCTGTAGTCCTCCCTTTATTTTAGCTACATCAAAAATTGGAAATTCGGATTCTATCGACCACATTTCTCGTTTATTGGATCCGAGAAGACTCCGATATAGCCATCCTCCTCTATCATAGTACGGTAAATCATTTCCCCATTTGATGCGTCGCCACTGGGAGTCCATGCTTCCATCCATACCGACCCATCAGAATAAATTTGAAGTTTAATAAATCCGTTGCCACCGTATGCAAACTTTGCGCCTTTTCCATTTGCCACGTAGCTAGTTTTGGAACCAGAACCACTTACTATATAATGTGAGTTATATCGTTTGCTTTGTACGGTTTTATGATATTGAAGAGCGTGTGCATGGCCAGAGACATAAATAATATCTTCCTTTTCTCCGAATGTACTTCTAATGGATCTTGACATGGAGGAGTATCGATGATGGGAAATATCTTGCTTTAGGCCGAACATTTTTCGGTATAATACATAAAGCGAGCCTAAAACCGGTGGTTTAAAATGAGTGGATAAAGGAAAGTGCCCCCCATGAGATTCGTTTGAAATTAAGGGGTGATGTGCAGCTAGAATTAAATAATCTTTTTTTCTATTCCGAATTATTTCTTCTAGATTGTTGGTAATATCTCCCGCATCATTTACCTCAAAGTCGCCATAATCGCCGAATGATTTCTGGTGTTGATGAAGCCACCATTGAGTATCAAGAGCAATGAGTCTAATATCTCGTTTTAATTCAGGATGATCATCTTTATCCATTAATTTAATCTCATGTGGACCCGGGAATCCATTATCTGGAATAAAAGTGTTTCCCCTATTAAGATATGTTTCTATAAATTCTTCTTGTCTCTGTATGGCTTGTAACCCATCTGCACCACCATTATCCCAATCATGATTGCCAGGAATAAAAACTACTTTTCCTTTAAAATCATCCACCGTTTTTAATTGGGCGATCAAACGATTTTCATAAAATAGTCGCTTTGGATGGGATGAATCTGGTAAACCAATAGTGTAAATGTTATCCCCAAGAAAAATTGCAGTACTATTTTTTGTTGCATTCTTAAGATGATTGGAAAACAATGCTAAAGTAGGGTCACCAACCAATTTTGGTGCGCCAGTATCACCAATAAGAAATACAGTATAAATAATTGCATCGTTAGTTGGTGGTGATTTCTTTTTCCATTCCATTTCATCAGAATGGATATACAAACCTTTTGTGCCGCAAGCTTGCAATAATACTATGAATAAGAAAAGAAAAAGAGTTCGTAACACGAGGATGGGATGAACTTACAATTTTTCAAGAAGGTATTCTAAATTGGAAACAGATACGAAAAATATTTTATTAATTTCAAAATAATACAGCTTAATATGTTTATCCAAACACCATTTTTATTGTGCAAATAATGATAATAAATAATAATTTAAGGATGTTTAATTATTAAATATATAAAGCATTAATAAGCACATAAATATATATGCCCAGAAAAATAGGAAGTCTTACCCTTTATTCCGTTGATGATTTGCACGAACTCTTGGGTGTTTCCAAACTTACGCTTAGAAATTATATTAGAAATGGAAAAATACGAGGCCGTAAATTGGGAGTAAGCTGGTACGTTACCCAAGATGCCATAGAAGAATATTTTGATCAAAAAATAGATGATGATCACCCAACACAAAAAGAGACTAAAAAAAGGTATATAGTGCAAGGGGTGAACGATTTAGTAAGTGAAACGGAAGAATGTAAAACCATTAACGATGTTTTAACCGTTTTAAAAGAACAAGCCATAATTAGTCTTTTTCAAGTTAGAGTTATAGATACATCCACTAATGAAATAATTGAAATTTTAAAAGCTAGGGAGTTTATTGAACGCTATGCTTAATGTTGAAAATACCACACTAGAATCCTTCACTTTTGGGAATAAACCTGAGGACACCTATTACTTATTGATTGATTTAGTTCGAAATGAAGATGGAATAAATCTTCATAATTTGACTAATGCAGATCCAAGAATGTTCGACCAAGTCCTCTCGGATATGGGGTGCATTTTAATGTTAAGTGGCGAGGAAGTGCAGGAGCTCATACGAAGAGGAGATGTGGACGAGTCCAACAAACATGCATCACTATTTAAGCTTGCTAGAGCCGAAGGTTTGATTTAACCATTGCCAAACACGGTGCAAGCAAATGATGGTTTTACCGTCATTGATTTCCCCAGTAGTTATCATGTGCATCGCCTCTTCGAATGGTAACCGTTCTTTGATTACAAACTCATCGGCATCAGTATTACTTTCTTCTTCATTTATTTCCATTCCTGCATAGATATGAATTATCTCATCGGCATATCCAATTGCGGGATAAATATGTCCAACATAATGCAATATTTTACAAGTGAGTCCAGTTTCCTCTAATAATTCACGCTCTGCTGTTATTTCTGGGGTTTCTCCACGATCTATTTTACCGGCAGGTACTTCATAAAAAATTTGGGCCATTGGATATCGAAATTGTTTGATCAGCATAATGTCTTTATTACTAAACATGGGTACAATCGCACAAGCTCCAGGGTGTTTAATCCACTCTCTACTGCTAGAAGAACCATTAGGGAGGCTAACAACGTCGTTGAATACCTTCAGTAGTTTACCATCTAGAATTTTGTTAGATGATGTAGTTCTTTCTACCAAATATTGGCTATGTTTCATATTGGTTTTATGTAAATAATGGCTTTAACTTTAGGCAACAATATCGCAATAAATTTATACCATTGGGAAACACAGAAAATATAGATGGCAAAAATGTTTTAGTAACTGGGCGGGTGTTTACCATATCCAATTTTATTTCGTTTAGCCGAGTTATAATTACATTCCCAATTATGTATTTACATTACACTAATAACTTAATGTATAATACAGAAGTAATTGCACTAATACTGTATGGAATTATTTCTGATTATTTGGATGGTTTAGTAGCTCGTAAAACAAATACAATTTCTGAAGTTGGAAAAATCATAGATCCAATTTCCGATAAACTATGTGCGGGTGCATTGTTTATTTATACCGTGTATCTTGGATGGGTTCCCATTTGGTTCTTAGTATTCTTTATCGTCCGCGATGCTCTTATTATTGCAGGCTCATCCTACATAAAAATTAAATATGGAAAAGTAGCCATGAGTACTATGAGTGGTAAAATCTCAATAAATGTTATTGCTGCGTATTGGATGATGGTGTTCTTTTTTAGAGAATCAACAGGTATCCATGAGTTACTTTTATGGATGTCTGTTACAATAATGGTCATATCATTTTTAGATTATTTCAATCGATATCGTAAAATTATGAGAGGAGCAAATTTCAATTAAAATGGG
>JAYPYN010000082.1:0-1616 GCA_038154605.1 Balneolaceae bacterium | reverse complement strand
TAAAATTTCATGTATGCCATGGATAGTATAAGTTTACTTGAAAAACTTGGATTTAAAAAAACTGAATCTCTAAAACACGGAGTTGAAAAAAGCCGTGAAGGTATTCTCGGAAAACTAGGAAAAGCATTTGTAGGAAAAGACCGCGTAGATGATGCAATCCTAGATGAACTGGAAGATATTTTAATCACTTCAGATGTGGGAGTTAAAACAACAGTAGATATCATTAACCGAATTGAGACCCGAGTAGCTCGTGATAAATATGTAACCCAAGCAGAGCTGCAGAATATTTTAAGAGAGGAAATCATTGCGCTATTACAGGAGAATGATGTGGATAAACCCGCAGAATTTGATGCTACTTTAGTGAATAAACCACATATAGTATTAATTGTGGGTGTAAATGGAGTTGGAAAAACCACAACTATAGGCAAATTAAGTTACATGTACAAAGCGGCAGGCAAAAATGTATTGTTAGGTGCAGCAGACACATTTAGAGCTGCAGCAGTAGACCAGCTTAAAATTTGGAGTGAGAGAGCTGGTGTTCCCATTATTGACCAAGGAAAGAACGCATATACTGCTGCCGTAGCTTTTGATACCGTTTCTGATGCTAAAGCACGCGGTGTTGACAGTGCTTTAATTGATACTGCAGGACGTTTACACAATAAAAAAGCATTAATGGATGAGCTTTCAAAAATAAAGCGAGTAATGAGTAAAGTGGTGGATGATGCACCTCATGAGGTTATTTTAGTTCTTGATGCGTCTACGGGTCAAAATGCAATGCAACAAGCAAAAGCATTTACAGAAACGGTGGATATAACTGGCTTGGCATTAACAAAATTAGACGGAACAGCCAAAGGTGGGGTAGTAATTGGTATATCAAATGAATTAAGTGTACCTGTTAAATACATTGGTTTAGGCGAAAAAATAGAAGATGTACAAGTATTTAATAAAATAGACTTTGTAAATGCTTTTTTTGGCTAATATTCTAAATTCATTTAAATGTTGAGTAAATCATGCGAATAGTTCTTTTTATGATAGGATGTGTGTTTAGTTATGCCCAAGGGGTCTGTCAGGATTGGCAGACACGTTTTACGGAACTAGTAGACACAGCAGAGGCAAGGTATGAGCGCTATGACTATGAGGAATCCATTGTTTATTATGAACAGGCCTACGCCCTTGCTCGTGAACATAAGAGCATTGAAGACATATATTATTCCTTCGCACGTATTGTACGATCTAATGATTATTTACTTAATTTCTCTGAAAATCATACACGTATTCGGGAGGCATTGGTAAATTACGGGGACGAATTTACATCGAAAAATAAAATGCTTTTATATATGTATTTAGCCACCTCGATTTCTTCGCTTGGTGATTATGAAACTGCTATTAGCTTGTATGACACCTCTGCATATTATGCGCTACAAAATGCAGACACCGCTAATTATGTCATCTCAATAATTAACATGAGTTCAGACTATCTCCGTTTACATAACTACGATCAAGCCTTGGTTCTTTTGGATACGCTCATGAGCATGAATCTTACTGATCTTGAAATGATTGGTTCTATTCATTTAAGGTATAATGATGTATATAATTTATTAAACAGACACCTAGAC
>JAYPYN010000081.1:8364-10192 GCA_038154605.1 Balneolaceae bacterium | reverse complement strand
ACGAAGTGAAGGTCCTTTTTTAATCCAATCTGCTATGGTTTCAGGTTTATGAAAACTGAAAATATTTCTTCCTCTAGGCTTCGGATCTCTGAAATCCGTAAAACGTGTAATTGTACCAGTGCTTTCATATATGAATGGTTTTTCACTATCCAGCTTAAATTTGCCTATTCTGATTGCATCTTCGGAATATCGTTTAGATTGTTCTTCTACTTGCAGTAATTTATAACCTAAATCTTCTGCTTTGGCTTCTATTACACCCACAGCTTTTGAGTTTATAAAAAGGATATAATCGGCTGAACCAGATTCTGTGTTTGTTTCTCTGAGAGCAACGCCAATTCCAGCAGACAAGTTGACTTTATCCTTTGACTGAACTAACCATCCTGCATTAACCAACATCTGGTCAATTTTATCTCTTGCTATTTGTTCTGGGTTTTGATTCATGGCTTAGTGCTAACAATTGGTTCTTTTACATCTACATCAAGGATTTTGGCAATATCATTCAATATTTCTAGTCTTGGTTGTTGTCTATTCTGCACATAAGCATTTACCATATTATAGCTTTTGCCAAGCTGTTCAGCCAACCAAGTCTGCTTGTTTCCTTTGTTTGCAAGTACTTCTCTGGTTCGATTCAAGTTGTTCATTTTGTCAAAGCTATAAATGTAATAATTCTATGTAAATATTCACTAGAAATGAGATGAAAATCCATAAGACTATTAGCTTTGGGAGATTTTAGCTCTTTTGGTTTTTTAAGTGTTGGATTGTGTGATGGCAAAATGAAATGTGCTTAATGTGCGATTGGCTTTTTCCGAATGAAACACAATAAAATGCTACACTGAAATAAGTACATTGTACCCCAATTGAATCTATACGTGTTATTCATTGTACCCTATAATTACATGGAATAGACTGAATAAAAGTAATTTAATGGTAAGCTTCAACATACGCATAATCATGCGGTAAAATAAATCTACTTTTTAATAGAGAGGTTTTTTGAAAATTTCCTTATTTGTCATTTCGAACGAAGTGAGAAATCTATTTCTCTACACTTAGTAAAACTGCTAGATTTCTCTCCCGATGAATCGGGATCGAAATGACAAGAGGCCACCATTAATAGGACTTTGTTATGTCTCTTACCTGTTATCAAAAATCACTCCCTACAGATTCTGGATAACTTCCAGAATGACGAGATGATGATTAAAAGTATGTTGTTGAAAGAAATTTATTGCTGTGCTTTAGATAAACCACTCGCATCTAGGAAGCATAGGGAATTTAGGAAATGAAGAAATTAAGGCAAGAATGGAGCAGGTATATGCCTCATTCGCTTAACTGTAGCTCTAGGTTTTAAGAGATTGGATATGCCAGTTCCTTGCTGAATGAGTTTTTTTGATGAATATATGATGAAAGTGGGGTTAATTCTACGAGGGTGACGTACAAGAATAGTAACGGATTGTACATACTAACTTTTAGGGTTAATACTGATGATAAATTTAAGAAAATCACATTGGATTAAGCACTTAAACCACTTTTTTTTATACGTTTTTGTAAGTAATCCTTTTTTTATGAAAGGATGATATTTCCTGAACCACAAACGCATTAAGGAGCGAAAGGTTTCTTAGTTTTTTTTGATGTTGATAATTGATGGAATTGCTACCTTAGATCACTCAAAATTTTATATAAATTGTATGAAACTTCCCTTTGTATTAGCTAAACGATTTGTTGCTGGAGAAACGTTTGAAGAATCCATCCCAAAAGCAAAATACCTAAATCATAAAAACCTTAAACTCACCTTAGACCTTCTTGGGGAAAATGTTAATGACAAAGCAACGGC
>JAYPYN010000081.1:0-8354 GCA_038154605.1 Balneolaceae bacterium | reverse complement strand
AACGGCCGACACCACCGTTGAAGAGTACATCCATTTATTACATGGAATTAATGAACACGGTTTGATAAGTAGTATTTCTATTAAACTAACCATGATGGGATTAGATATAGACCAAGAATATTGCGTTGAAAATTTGTACAAACTACTTGATGTGGCAAAAAAACATAATCAGTTTGTAAACATCGACATGGAGGGAAGCGATTACACCCAAATAACCATCGATATTTTTAAAGATGCCTTTAAACAATATGGACAATCTGTTGGAACTGTAATTCAAGCGATGCTTCATCGCACCAAAGATGATATAGAAGAATTAGCATCTATAGGAGCAAATATCCGCCTTGTTAAAGGAGCGTATAAAGAGCCTTCAAATATTGCCCTTCAAAATATGGCAGAAATTCGCACGGCATTTAAAGAATATGCAAAAATGTTGCTAGAACACACGGCATGCCCTCGTTTTGGAACGCACGACGATGAATTAGTGAACTGGTTAAGAGATTACACGGCTAAGGAAAACATCGCTAAAGACAACCTAGAATTTCAAATGCTTTATGGGCTTCGAGAAGAAACAATGGTTGATTTAACTAAATTAGGATATCTAACCAGAGTGTATGTGCCCTTTGGAACCGATTGGTTTCCTTATTTTAGCCGTCGCCTCATGGAGCGGAAAGAAAATATTTGGTTTGTATTAAGCACTATGTTTAAAAAGTAACAAAGTATCGCAACAAGTCTCTTTATTCTTATTGTATTGCATTCCTATTGCATTGTTTCATTTGTCCTTCGGATATTAATACGCCATCTTGGTTCTAAACCATAGAAGGTCTTCGCAACTATTTATGTTAGAAATTTTAGAGCTTTGATTAAACCTATACCATTTTTCAAATTGTTTTGGCCCTTTGGTATTGGCATGGTGTTATTGTTATTTCCGTTATTAAGAGATCTACATCTTGAATCTGCCCTTCTTGTTTCCACTATTTTTTGCTTCCTTAGTGGTTTAAAAGCATCTAAGTGGACCCATGCTTCTGAGTTAAAAATTATAACCCGCTCTATTATTCATGTAATTAGCATCGCACTGCCGCTCTTAATTTTTGGATTTTTCACAGAGTGCCTAACATGGTCGGGCATTGGTTTTTGGTTACTATTACCCTTTCCTAGCATTTTATTCGGAGTTGCCATTGGGCGATTTTTTAAACGTACCAATGTGCCTTTTCCTCGATCCTTTACCTTTGTTTCATTATTGATCGTTGGGCTTGGTATTTTAATTGTTGAATTATACACATTACCCCAAGTTTATTTTTTTAATCATGTATGGGGCACTTGGCCTGGGCCTATTTATGATCAAGAGGTTTCCATAACCTCGGGATTGTTATGGTTTCGGCTATCAACTCTACTATGGGTGCTTCTAATTTGGTTGTTGCCATCTATTTCCACTTCAAAAATCAAATTAGGGATTGTAATATGTTGCGGAATGGTATTAGCCACTTCATTTTTTATCCATCCCCAGCTTGGCATCTCTTCGCCTAGAAATCATCTTAAGTCCGAATTAAGTACGTTAATAGAAACCGATCACTTTCATCTTTATTTTGATTCAACAAATTTCGATGATCAAGAACGAGCGTACTGGGCGGCTCGCCATGAATTTCATTTCAATCAAATTATAGATATTCTGGAAATTGATTGGCCAAAAGATCGATACATAGAATCGTATATTTATGAGAATGCTTGGCGAAAAAAAGAACTTGTTGGTGCGAAATTTACCAGTTATGTGCCTGTATGGTTAGACCAAGACCAAATGCACATTGCCAAAGAACATCTCGATCAAGTTTTAAAACATGAGTTAGTACATGTACTTACCAAACAATTTGGAAATACATTATTCAATGCCAGCTGGAGCATTGGTTTAATTGAAGGGGTTGCAGAAGCCATTGCTAAAGATGCCTCATCATTCTCAACACTCGACCAAATTATAGCTGCCGAACAGCCTCTTCCTTCTATTCAGAAAATGAAATCGGCACTGTCTGCAGTTGGTTTTTATAGTTCTGCCTCTGCGATAAGCTATACTACAGTTGGCTCTTTTGTAGGATATTTGCTAAATCATTACCCCATCGAAAACTTCAAAAAAGCCTATCCTACTTCTAATATTGAAGAAGCCTATGCCCTTCCCTTTGATACGCTTGTTACACGATGGAAAGCCCAGCTCAAACTATCGGAAACCGATTCTACCGATGCTGTAATGTCTCGCCGAGTTTTTTCGCAACAATCTTTGTTTCAAATACAATGCCCAAGAACATCAAATCCTATTTTAGAAGGTCTTGACGATATTCGATATTACGAATCTCTTTCAGATACTGCTAACGTATTATCTGCCATAAACCAGCTTTATGTTGATTATCCTGATATTTCATTAATCAAAAATCTGTGGGCAAAGTATCAATTAATAGATGGAAATTTTGATGCAGTCATTTCTGAATTTTCTGAACTTGATAGCACACTATCGCAACAATTTTTATATATAGATGCTTATTTCTCTTCGAATGAATATGATGCTGCACAAAGAATACTCCATTTATTGAAAAAGGATAGCACCTATGCAGCTAATCCTAACGCTAAACATTCTTTTTCTGTGCGATCGGATTCTGTAGCTTGGGACATCTTTATTCAAGCTAAATATGAAAACGAATTGGTGGATGTTCCAACGTTTGTGGGATTACCCATTCCATTACAATGGTTACTTGTGTATCAGGCAATTAATAAAAAAAATAAAAACTTAGTCAACGCTTATGCTGGCATTATGTTGGAAAAACCCATCGATATCCAATGGTTTGATACTCAAGAACATTTAATTGATATCCTCATATATTTTGGTTCATACGATGTTGCTCAATCCTGGATTGATGCTCTCTTAAAATTAGAGCTTCGAGAACGATTCAAAGAACGTTTGCAAGAGCAACAAGAATGGTTACATTTTTATAATACATCCCAAAATAAACGTTAAGATGGATAAAGCGAATTTTATTCCCCTTCAAGATTATGTGTCTTATTCTCCAAATCAAATGCAGAAACGTGCAGAAGCTTTTTATCAACAAATCAAAAAAAGAAGAACGGTAAGAGAGTTTTCAAGTCGCCCAATTCCTGAGGGTGTCATTGAACATTGTTTGCTTGCGGCGGGTACAGCTCCCAATGGAGCGAATAAACAACCCTGGCATTTTGCAGTGGTAAAAGATGCAGACATTAAAAAAAAGATTAGAATAGCTGCTGAAGAAGAAGAATATGAGTTTTATAATCGTCGTGCTCCAGAAGATTGGCTTGAAGACCTCGTGCCTTTTGGTACCAATGAAATCAAACCTTTTTTAGAAACAGCACCAGCTTTAATTGGGATTTTCTCCCAAAGTTATCATTTAGATGAGAAGGGCGAACGCGAGAAGCATTATTATGTAAAAGAATCGGTTGGTATTGCAACTGGCATACTTATTACAGCGCTTCACAACGCTGGACTTGCTACACTAACTCATACTCCAAGCCCTATGGGTTTCTTAAATACTATTATGAAACGCCCCTCCCACGAAAAAGCATTTTTATTGTTAGTGGTAGGCTATCCTGCAGAAGATGTTAAAGTGCCTGATATCAATAAAAAGAAACTCGAAGAGATTGCTAGTTTTTTATAATAATGGCAGAACGGCATAAGGAAAAAAAGAATAGTGGGTTAAAAAGAGACGTTGTTGAAGTTGGTATTTTTGTAACGGTAGTTGGTGTTATTTATATGATGGGATGGCACACAGAAATAATAGGCACATTACAAAGAGGATTACTTGCCACTCGAATCATCCAGCCAGATATCAATTTGGATGAATCAGAATTTTTAAAGGCCGAATACAATATGCCGTTAATCACACTAGATGGTGAACGAACTTCATTTCAAGCATATGAAGGGAAAACTATTTTCTTGAATTTTTGGGCAACGTGGTGCCCACCGTGCATCGCGGAGATGCCAAACATCCAGAAACTGTACGAATCTTTTGAACATAATGATGAAATCGTTTTTGTAATGCTCTCGTTAGATGAAAATCACAATAATGCTCGAGCTTTTATGGAGCGTAAGAATTTTACATTACCCGTTTTTTTCTTAGTTGGTCGAAAACCAAGTGTGTATAATAGCACTGCAATTCCTACCACCTATGTTATTTCTCCAGATGGATATATTGTAACGGAGAAACGAGGGATGGCGAATTATAATACTGAGTCCTTTAAAAAGTTTTTACTTAGTTTCTAAAAAAAAGTCATGAAAAAAATTATCTCTGGCATACAACAAATTGGTATCGGTAACCCTAATGTGGTAGAGGCAACCGAATGGTATCGGCAATACTTTGGAATGGACATTAAAGTATTTGATGATGCCGCCATTGCTGATTTGATGCTTCCTTACACAGGTGGTAAACCACATGAACGTAGAGCTATCCTCACGTTAAGCATGAGAGGCGGTGGAGGGTTTGAAATCTGGCAATATACCAGCAGACAGCCTGTAGCTGCTAAATTTGAACTCCGGTTAGGAGATTATGGTATCAATAGTGCAAAAATAAAATCAATTAATGTGGAAGAAACCTATGAGCAATTTAATGGCGCCGGGTTAAAGGTAATTTCATCGTTAAAAGAAAATCCTGCAGGAGATCTTCACTTCTTTGTTAAAGATTTAAATGGAAACATATTTAATGTAGTAAAGGGATTAGATTGGTTCAAAAAGAAAGAACGAAAGACAACCGGAGGCGTAACGGGTGCCATTATAGGAGTTTCCAATATTGAGAAGTCTCGAATACTTTATTCTGATGTACTAGGTTATGATACGATTGTATATGATGAGTCGGGGGTTTTTAAGGATTTAGCTGGAGTACCTGGTGGCGAAAAAAAATATAGAAGAGTTTTACTTCGCGAAAGTAAACCTCGGGCTGGAGCATTCAGTAAATTATTTGGTCCCACCGAAATTGAATTGATTCAAAATCTTGACAAGCGCAGGAAACCAAAACAGATTTTTGAAAACAGATTTTGGGGCGATTTAGGATTTATTCACCTTTGTTTCGATGTTCAAGGAATGGATGCTTTAAAGAAAGAATGCGAAACTGCAGGCTTTCCATTCACAGTAGATAGTGCCAATTCATTTGATATGGGTGAAGCTGCTGGTCGATTCACTTATATTGAAGATCCTGACGGAGCATTAATAGAATTTGTAGAAACACATAAAGTACCCATCGCAAAAAAATTCGGTCTATTTATTGATATGACCAAAAGAGATCCAAAAAAATCTTTACCAACCTGGATGCTACGTGCATTTGCGGTTAACCGAATGAAAGGGTAAACATACTAACTACTTTAAAACTCTATGAAACAACTAGAATATGTAAAAACTGGCGGATACGACGTCCTTAAAGTGCAAGAGGTAGATGATTTAAAGCCTAAAGAAGATGAACTTCTAATCACAGTAAAGGCTGCGGGTCTTAATTTTGCCGACATCTTAGCTAGAAAGGGGCAATACCCTGATGGTCCAGCAACGCCATGTGTAATGGGATATGAAGTATCCGGTATTGTGGCAGAAGTGGGTGCAAAGGTTTCAAAAGATTGGATTGGGAAAGAGGTTATTGGTCTTTGTCGCTTTAAAGGGCAAGCAGAGCAAGTGGTTGTAAAAGAAATGCAGGTGTACGAAAAACCGAAACGACTTTCGTTTGAAGAAGCAGCCGCCATCCCAGTAAATTATCTTACCGCTTGGGTTTTGATGGTTACTGTGGGAGGGCTATCTAAAGATGAATCCATTTTAATACATAATGCTGGCGGCGGTGTTGGAATTGCCGCTCTTGATATTGCCAAACATATTGGCGCTACCATTTATGGAACTGCAAGTTCTCGAAAACATGATTTTCTTAGTAAGCGAGGTTTGCATTATGCCATCGATTATCGAACAAAAGACTGGTATAACCAATTAATGGCACTTACCGAACATAGAGGGGTAGATTTGATTATTGATCCTTTGGGTGGTAAAGAATGGAAACGAAGTTATCGAGCATTAAGAGCTACCGGACGATTAGGAATGTTTGGTATTTCAGTTGCTAGCACTAACGCTAAAGGCGGACTTAGTGCAAAATACAATTTGATTAAAACGGTATTATCCATGCCTAAATTTAACCCCCTTTCACTTCTTGATAAAAACAGAGGAGTTTTTGGCGTAAATTTAGGGCACATATGGCATGAACCCAAAAAAGTTGCTCTATGGATGAACACCATTCTTAAAGGAGTGGATGAGGGATGGGTAAATCCCTATGTAGATAAAACCTTTACATTAGAGGAAGCGGAAGAAGCACATCGCTTCTTGGAAGAAAGAAAAAATATTGGAAAAGTAATTTTTAAAATAAATTGATATGGACATTCAACTTCAAGGAAATGTTGTTCAAATACTTGATGAACAAGGTGGAGAAGGAAAAAATGGTCGATGGAGAAAGCGTAACTTTATCCTCGAAATACCTGGAAAATACCCAAAAAAAGTGTGCATTACCCAGTGGGGAGATAACATCGACCAACAAGCTGTTAAGATTGGAATGGATATCATTGCTTCCGTGGATATTCAGAGCCGCGAATACAATGGAAATTGGTACACCGATATAAAAGCATGGCGAGTTGAACAAGGAACTGGACAACAAAATGCGCCTGAAATTCCACCACCCAGTACCGAAGGTTTTGAAATAGACAGCCAAGCCTTCAGTGACTTAGACGATGACTTACCTTTTTAGAGGAAATTTAAGTTGGTTAATTAATTCTGATATCAGTTCTGCATTGTTTTTTGCACTATTAAAAATTTATACTGCTCGTTTGTTGCTTCTTCTTGTAAAACACTATCTTTGGATTTTTAAATAACTAACCAATAATTTTTTGATATGGTATCAAAACAACAAGTATTAGATGCACAACACGAATGGGGACAAGGCGTTGTAAAAATTGGCTCTTTAAAAGAAAATAGGCCAGAGTGTGAGTCATTTACCAGTGACTTTCTTGATAAACTATACGCTTTCGATGTTGGAACTGTATTATTTAAACCCACCAAATGTGCTATAGAACAATTTAGAGGTACTAAAGAAGAAGCTACTTCTTACTTTATAGCAGGTGAATACAGGGCTTGTGCAGAGGATGGAGGTTTTGCTATTAATCCATGGGTAAATGTTAGATTTGAAAACTCAGAAATTATTTTAGAAGAACATCGAGCCATTGCAATGGGTAATTACTTTTTTACTGATCCTGAAGGAAACGAGGTAAAAGTTGAGTATACCTTTGGATATATTGTAAATGATGGACAATTAAAAATAGATGTTCATCATTCTTCTATCCCTTATTCCGTATAAAAAATTAACAAGCTAGAGCCTAGCTTTATCGAAACTCTAGTTTTTAAAAAAAAATGCCCAGTAAGTAACTAAAAATTGGTAATTATTGGTCTTTTATATCTACGGATTCATGTTCAATCTTATTTCCTAACAAATACCCATAAGGTTTTAATTCTGGAATTTCTTCGAATATTACTCGAAGTATTCCTATTAGTGGCACAAAAAGAATCATACCAGAAATACCCCAAACTTCACCACCAATGATTAGAGCAAGCATAGCCATAAATGGATTTATAGCTACTTTAGAACCAACAATACGTGGTGAAATAAAGTTACCCTCTAAAAATTGAACCGTTCCAAATACTGCTAAAACTAGAATAGGGGTTAGCATATTATCACCTAAGAGAAGAGCAAATAATAGCGGAGGAAGTGCTCCTATAATAATTCCTAAATAAGGAATTACTGCCATTAGAGCTGCGAATACTCCAAAGAAAATGGCATGCTCTAATCCAATTAGCATAAGCCCTGTAATATTTAATATGGCTAAGATACCCATTACCGTTAAAAGCCCTACCAGATAGCTTTGGCTTACATCTTGTACATTATCTAGTACACCATCAATATTTGAATTTTCATTTTTTGTAGCAAATATGGCATGAAAGAAATTTTGATACATCTGCCTATAATAGAGCATAAAAAATACAAAAATGGGCAGTAGAGTCATCAATGTAACTGCACTCGATGTTGCCCCTATAAACGAACTTATGAATTGTCGAAATTCATCTAAGACATTCCCAATCCCCTGTTGCAAGTAATCTGTTTGCTGTTCTTGAGAAAGTCCTACTCGTTGTTCTATAAAATTTATACCTTCGTTTGTAACATTTTTTAAGCGTTCTGTTACTTCTGGAACTCGTTCAGCAAACTGTACAAATTGGGAAGAAATCAACGAAATAAATCCTGCAAAAATAATTAAAACCAACATAATGGTAAAAACAATAC
>JAYPYN010000080.1:8548-10217 GCA_038154605.1 Balneolaceae bacterium | reverse complement strand
CTTTTTTAAAACCCTTATCCAATACAACCGATAAGGGTTTTTTTGTTTATTTTGGTAACTTTACTTAATCAAAAGAATGTAGTTTATACATTTACATCAGTATTTATTTTAAATTCATGCTTGTTCGTATTTCTAAAATCTTTAATCCAATTTTGTTAATATTTCTTGTTTGTACTATGTTACAAGCCCAATCCATAGGTGATTGGAATGTTTACAGTTCTTACTCTTCCATAAATTCCATAAGTGTAAGTGCCATGAATGTACATTATGTTTTAACCGAAGGTGGATTATTTATTGTAGATGATAATGAAATAATTCAACGGTTTACTACTATTGATGGAATGCATAGATTAGATGGTAAAATATCTGTTTATGATGAAGAAAATAATAGACTCTTTATTGCTTATCCTGATGGGGTAATTGATGTTTTTTTTCCTGATGAACAGATTTTTAAAAAAATAGATGACATACAGAGAGCATCAGAATTTACATCAAAAGAGATTAACGATTTCAACCTATATAATGATCAATTATATGTTGGTACTGATTTTGGAGTAGTTGTTTTTGATAAAAAAGAACTAATTGTTAGTGATAGTTATCTCCAGATAGGAAATTATATGAGAGGGGCAAGTATAAATGATATTGAAATTATAGAAGACAGTATTTATGTCGCAACTGACCAAGGACTAGCTTATGGTTCATTAGCTAATGAGTTATCGATTTTATCTAATTGGACTACCCAATCCATTAACGAGGGATTACCATCTACTCAGATAAGTTATATTTCATATTTTAATGACAAAAAACATGTTGTTGTTGATAATGCACTTTATATAGAGGATAATAATTTATGGAAATCAGCTACTGAATATGGAACTACAAATGTAAATAAGATTGAGCGTGATACCGAAGGAAGATTGATAATTATTGATAACTATAGCGTAAGTATTATTGAACCATCTAAAGAAATTTTTTCTTTAACCCTTGCATCATCAACAAGGATAAAGTCTATATATATCAATACAGATTTTTTTTGGATAGGAACATTAGATGAAGGCTTACTAAGGTATTCTAAATCAACAGAAGAAATATTCAGGTTTTTACCTAATGGACCTTTTTCTAACTTCTTTAAGGGGCTAAAATTTGAAAAAAATGAAGGGATTCTTCTTTCAGCCTCAACGAATAAAACCGCGCGAAATGCAAAAATCGACTTAGGTAAAGGATATACAATTTATGATGGCATAAGTTGGAAAAGTTTTAATGCAAGAAATAATGAAATTTTGGGTAGTGAAAATTTCAAGCAAACATTTACTTCACTAATTACAACAGATTATTACTATATAGGATCCTGGGGGCAGGGTATTGCGCGACATACTCGAAATACTGATGAGATTGTTGTGTTTAATGAGACAAATAGTACTCTTAGAGGATGGGTAGATGATGATCCTGATTATCAGGTAATTTCTGGATTAGGTGAAGATGGTAGTGGAGATATATGGGCGGTAAGTAGATATGGGGAAACACCATTATATTATCAGCAACCTGGTGATGAAGATTGGATAGCATTACCTAAGCATGAAGCTGCATCGGGAAATGAATATGTAAGTTTATTTGTAGATTCAAACAACCAAAAATGGATTACATTAGAAAATGCCGCAAGTGCAAGTGG
>JAYPYN010000080.1:0-8538 GCA_038154605.1 Balneolaceae bacterium | reverse complement strand
ATTAAATACTGGTGAGCCCACAGATTTTACGGATGATGTAGCAATAAGATTAACAAAAGATGATAGCTATGGAATGCTAACCGATAATAAGGTAAATGCTATTGTTGAAGATAAGAATGGAGAAATCTGGATTGGAACAGAACGGGGAATATCAAAATTTATATTTCCAGATTTTATAATTACAACTCAAAATCCAAATGAACGTCGTTCCCAGTGGTTAATTAATGCAGATACGTCTGCTAGTTCTAGGTATCTTTTAAGAGATATTAATGTAACGGCATTAGCTGTTAATGGAGCTAATCAAAAGTGGATAGGAACAGCAAATCAAGGAGTATGGCTTTTAAATGAGGAGGGATCGGAAATAATAAATTATTTTACAACCGAAAATAGTTTTTTGATTTCTAATAATATTTTTTCGATCACTATTAATGAAAAAACAGGTGAAATATTTTTTGCAACTGATCTTGGGTTACAAAGCTATACCGAGGTATCAAAATCAGGAGTAACAAAGATGGATAATCTGAAAGTTTATCCAAACCCATTCACCTATGAGAAAAATGAAAAAATAGTTATTGATAGATTGGCATCAGATACCATGATAAAGGTATTAGGTGCAGATGGTTCTGTAGTACAAGAATTAAATGGGCAAAGCGGACGTATCGAGTGGAATGGTTTAGATAATAAGGGAAACAGGCTGGGAAGCGGAGTGTATATTGTGGTAGCTGTTGACAAAGAATCTAATTCTAAAGGAATAGGAAAAATTATAATTATTAACTAATGGACATCACAACAGTAATAATTAATTATCAAACTCCAGATTATTTAGAAAAAGCGGTGATAAGCTTTAAAATATTTTTCATGGTCCTGCAATGGATTTGGCAGCGCGAGAACTGGTTGATAGTAAATATATTTTTTTTCTGGATAGTGATACTGAAACTCTGAAAGGTGGGTTCATAGAAAATATGCTAAATTTGTTTATGAAGGAAAACACATTATACGGTGTAGGTGAATTAAACTTTGTGAATAAGCGTGGATTTAATGGGGGGAAAAAGGATATAAAAATTTTACAAACCCCATTCATGAATTTAGATAGAGAAAAATACCTTAGTTTGAAACCATTTATTCATCATGGACAACCTACTTTGTTTAATTTCCAAGAAGCTAAAGAAAAAGGCTTTACATTAGAACAATTCCCAATATCAGATTTTATTTATCACAAATGGAGAGGAACTGCTGAAAGATATGGGTATGGTTTAGGGTTAAAAGGAAAAGTTGATTATCTCTTAAATGCATTAGGTATTTGATGTCATTAATATCAGGAAAGGTTATTGATATTTCTATCGTTGTAGTAAATTTTAGGGTAAAAGAATATGTAGTTAATTTATTAGAGTCTATTGAGAAAGCCAGGGGTAAATTAAATCTACAAATTATTGTTATTGATAATAATAGCAATGATGATTCCATATCGTATTTAAAGGAAAAGTTTCCACTTGTAACATACATACAGAACGAAAAAAATTTAGGTTTTGGAAGGGCAAACAACCAATGCTTTAACCTTGCTAAAGGCGAGTTTACACTTATCATTAATCCTGATACAATTGTAAGTGAGGATACCCTCCAGATAATGGTAAACCATATGTATAGGCATCCAAATTGTGGAGCAAGTGGTTGCAAAATTTTAAATCCAGATGGAACATTTGCGCCTGAATCAAAACGTTCAGTACCAACAATAAGTACTGCTATTAGTAAAGTATTTGGGTTAAATGCTCTATTTCCAAAAAGTAAAGTTTTTGGGCGTTACCATTTGGGTTGGATCGATGAAAATGAAGTGTCAGAAATTGAAGTTTTATCTGGTTGTTTTATGTTTTGGCGAACACATCTATTACAGCAACTAGGTGGTTTCGATGAACGTTTTTTTATGTATGGTGAGGATATCGATTTGTGCTTTCGTATTAAAAAAACTCAATTTCATATAGATTATGTACCCACTACTTCAATTATACACTACAAAGGTGAGAGTACCCGAAAGGGAGATTTAAAATATGTGCGTATTTTTAATAAAGCACTGTATCAATTTTTCGAAAAACACTATAGCTCAAAATATAGTCTAATTTTTAGAGTATTTATTTTTTTTGCAATAACATTAAGGATTGGGATAAGTTTTATTTACAATAATCTAAGGTTGATCGGATTTATCCTGTCTGATCTACTACTACTTAACATCTCAGTTATAATTGGTTTTTTATTTCGCTTCAGCTTCGAATACGATGCAGTAATAAATTTAAAAAATCTTCAATATTTATGGATTAATGTATTAGCATCAAGTTTATATGTTTTGTTAGGTGCTTCAATAGATTTGTTTAAAACAAAGGCAAACTCTATATCAAGTCAATTAAAAGCTATACTTGCCTCATATGGCGGAGTTACATTAATCACCTTTTTTGCTCGCGATTTAGCCTTTTCTAGGCTTGCATTGATCTATGGACTATTAATTGCATTAGTGTTAATGATAATTACTAGATTTATGCAGATTAATTTTTCAAAAAATGATTCTAAAATAACTGGTAAACTCAAAAGAACAAAGATACTGCTAGTAGGTAACGAAGAATCAGCGAAACCAATAAAGCAACAAATTTATGCTCGCCCAGATTGGAATTATGATGTTATTGGCACAGTAAGTGTTAAAGATTCTAAAGGTGATTATTTAGGTTCACTCCCTCAGCTAATAGATTTGATACGCGCATATAATGTAGATCAAATATTTTTCTTACTCAATTCTATTTCATATACAACTATGATTGAGTATATCACAAAGCTCGAAAATGTGCGTGTGATTTTAAAATTAATTCCAGATTCAATGGATTTCATACTAGGAAAATCGAATGTAGAATATTTAGAGCAAATTCCAATTGTTGATATAGATGTTCCATATACAAAAACCATTAATAGATGGATGAAACGTATGTTAGATATTCTTATTTCTATGCCAATTATAGTAACAGGGCTGCCTCTCTTGATGACTGCATTTGTAAAAATGAAAAAACATGAAACTAAGGTAGGTGCAATAAAATTATTGGCTCCAATAATCAAATACCGACATTTAAATAGATTACTGCTTGTATGGAACGTCTTTATTGGAAAATTACATATAGTAGGTTCGGAATTAAGCTATAATTCAAAACCATCCTATTCAGTTAAACCAGGAATAGTAGGATATGTTCAAATAAATAAACGTAGATTACAACACTTATCTGATGCTGATAACTACCTACTGTATTACTTCCAGAATTATACCATTTGGCTTGATATTGATATAATGATGAAGTCTCCATTCTCTAATTATTCTGTTCTTCAGAATTTAGAAGAGGAAAGGAAGAAACAACTAAATCCGTAATTCTAACTGTTCAACCATTTTGGGGTACCAAGCTCCATAAGTGTCGTTCTTTATGTGTTCGCGAACTTGTTCCATAAGCCATAAATAAAAAGTTAGATTATGAATTGAAGCTAGGCTAAGTCCAAATATTTCATCATTTTTAATTAAATGATGAATGTAAGCCATACTATATTTTGAACACAGATCTGAAGGAAAGTTTTCATCTAAAGTAGTATGATGATTTTTCCATTTTGCATTTCTTAAATTAACCCTTCCGTGTCTAGTAAAGATCATTCCATTTCGCGCATTTCTAGTTGGCATTACACAGTCGAACATGTCTATTCCTCGAGCAATACATTCTAAAAGATTAGCTGGAGTACCTACTCCCATTAAATATCTTGCTTTTTGTATTGGTAATACGTCGGTATTAATATCTGTCATTTCATACATAAGGGGTGAAGGTTCCCCTACGCTTAAACCTCCAATAGCGATTCCTTCAAAATCTTGATCAGTCATAAATTCAGAAGACTGTTTGCGTAAATCAGGGTAAGTACCTCCTTGTACAATGCCAAATTGAAATTGAGTGTGACTGTAAAACTCTGGAGTTTCTAGAAAATGTTTTCTTCCTCTTTTAGCCCATCGGTGGGTTAATTCCATTGATTGTTTAGCATATTCATAAGATGAAGGATAAGGAGGGCATTCATCGAGAATCATCATAATGTCTGATCCTAGAATACGTTGCGTATCAACAACATTTTCTGGAGTAAACCAGTGGCTAGAACCATCGATATGGCTTTTGAATTTAGCCCCTTCTTCAGCAAGTTTTCTATTATCAGATAAAGAAAATATTTGATACCCCCCTGAATCGGTTAAAATAGGTAACTTCCAATTCATAAATTTATGTAACCCTCCTGCAGCGCTTATACCCTTATTGCCCGGCCTTAAGTACAGATGGTACGTATTGCCAAGTATTATTTGAGCTTTTATCTGGTTAATTAGTTGATCTTGAGATACTGCTTTTACTGTGGCTAATGTTCCCACGGGCATAAATATGGGTGTATCTATGGTCCCATGATCTGTTTTAAGACTTCCTATTCTAGCTTTAGTAGTTGAACAATTTTTTTTTAGTGTAAACAATGATGAAATAATTACTGGGTTATGCTGATAGTCTAAAATTCAGTATTTTAACACCCCAAATCTAATGAATCAGATTGAATCTTTGAATAGCTTTAAGCAGAATCGAGAACTTATTTTTACTAGCATAATGGACTTTCTAATAGTATTAGCTGGTTGGTTTGTTTTTCACTACGTATATGCTGAGTATTTAACACCATATCTAAGTTATATTAATTCAGGGTTTATACTAGTTGGTGGTTTGTTAAGTTCGTTTTGGGTTCTCATTTTTATTATCACAGGACTTTATAAAAAGCTTTATTTGATATCAAGACTAGATGAGTTTTTTAATGTATTTAAATCATCTATTCTTGGAATGCTAATCCTCTATTTTGGATTAAATTATTTTACATCGGATTGGTTAATGTTTGATAATATGTTGTGGTTATCATATTGGGGTTATGTTTTTACACTTGTTGGCGCAAATAGATTTATAATTAGAACCGCACAAAGATTTTATGCAAAAAGAGGTAAAGGGTTACATAGAGCAGTAATTATTGGAACAGGATATAATGCAAAGATAGCATATGATGATCTAATGAGAAACCTTACTCTTGGGATGGATGTAATGGGTTTTGTTCAAGTAAATGGGATAGCCTTCGATCCAAGTATAGGGATTGAGAAACATCTAATTATGGGACATTTAGATAATATTGATCACATCATTCAAAAAAATAAAATTCAGGATGTATTAGTAGCAGTAGAACCAGACCGAAGAAAAGATTTAATCGAAGTAATTTCTAAAATTGATAATCCCGACATCACTTTAAAATTATTACCCGATTTTCATCAGCTAGTTAGTGGGTTAAATAAAACTAATCAGATATTTGGGCTTCCATTTATTGAGATATCACCACAACCTATGCCTCTATTAGAACAATTCGCAAAAAGGGTGCTGGATATCGTTGTTTGCTTGGTGGTTTTGATTGTAGGGATCCCAGTTTTCATACTTTTAGCAATACTTATTAGAATGGATTCCAAAGGTCCAATCATCTATTCACAAACAAGAGTGGGCAGAAAAGGTAAGCATTTTACAATGTACAAATTTCGAACTATGAGAAGCGATGCCGAGGCTGCATCTGGTCCTATCTGGGCTACTGAAAACGATCCTAGGGTAACAAAACTCGGATATTGGCTAAGAAAATTGAGACTGGACGAACTGCCACAAGTATTTAATGTGTTAAATGGGAGTATGAGTTTGGTTGGTCCAAGACCAGAACGACCACATTTTGTCGATCAGTTTACACACAAAATACCACTCTATACAAGAAGATTACGAGTGCGACCTGGAATTACTGGCTGGGCACAGGTTAAGTGGAAATACGATGCCTCTTTAGATGATGTAAAAGAAAAAACAAAATACGACCTCTACTATGTCGAGAACATATCACTAAAATTAGATATCAAAATTTTGATTGTAACTCTACTCACTATGTTAAAAGGTAAAGGGCAGTAAATGCAGAATAAATCATTAGTTATTATCCCTACCTTTAATGAAGCTGGGAACATTCAGAAAATGATCCATGCAATTATTGGCTTAAAAGAAAAAGTCGATATATTAGTGGTTGATGATGCCTCACCGGATGGTACAGCCCAAATTGTAAGAGACCAAAAAGTGATGTATCCTGGAAGAGTGCATTTATTAGTAAGGGAAGGAAAACAAGGGTTAGGTACGGCCTATCTTGCAGGATTTAAATTTGCTATAAGTGAAGGCTACGAATATATTATAGAGATGGATGCAGATTTTTCGCATGATCCTAACGATGTTCCACGATTATTACATGAGGTGAGAACGGGTGCAGCCGACTTAGTTATTGGATCAAGATACTGTGAAGGAATAAGTATTATTAATTGGCCATTGAGTCGATTAATTCTATCTTATTGTGCAAATATTTATGCTCGAACGATCACTGGAATGCCCATTTTTGATACTACTGCTGGGTTTAAATGCATACATCGAAGTGTAATTGAGAACATTTCTTTACACAGAGTGCGATCAAATGGATATGCGTTTCAAATTGAATTACATTTTAGAGCATGGAAAGCTGGTTTTAAATTAAAAGAAATATCGATCATTTTTAGAGAACGCTCTGAAGGTGTCTCTAAAATGTCGAAGAAAATTATGCGCGAAGCGATATGGCGGGTATGGGCATTGAAAGTAAGAAGCATTTTTAGAGCCCTATAAAAGTCATACATTAACATTCAAAAAAATAGTTCTTAATACATATATACTATGAGTACCCATTATTTAGATTTTGAACAACCAATTGCTGATCTTGAAAGTAAAATTAAGGAACTTGAGGGTCTTTCTTCTGAAAGCGATGGAGTATTAAACCAAGAAGTTGAAAGTTTAAAACATAAAGTCGAAGAATTACGAGAAAATATTTTTTCGAACTTAACTAGATGGCAAAGAGTACAGCTTGCTCGTCATCCAGAAAGGCCATACACTACTGATTATATACAATTAATAACCGATGAATTTGTGGAATTACATGGCGATCGCTACCATTCCGATGATAAAGCATGTGTTGGTGGAATAGCCAAAATCGATGGGCAATCGGTAATGATTATTGGACAACAAAAGGGACGAGATACCGCAAGTAGACAATTCCGAAATTTTGGGATGATGAATCCGGAAGGATATAGAAAAGCGTATAGACTTATGAAATTGGCTGAAAAATTCAATATCCCAGTCATTACCATGCTGGATACGCCTGGCGCATATCCAGGTCTAGAGGCAGAAGAAAGAGGTCAGGCAGAAGCTATAGCTAAAAATTTAAAACTTATGGCCATATTAAAAGTACCTATAATAACCATAGTTATTGGAGAGGGTGCTAGTGGTGGCGCATTAGGTATAGGAATGGGCAATGAAGTTTTTATGATGGAAAATACTTGGTATTCTGTGATTTCTCCAGAATCATGTTCATCCATTTTATGGAAAACGTGGGATTACAAAGAACAAGCAGCAGCTGTATTAAAACTAACAGCCCCCGACTTAGTTGAATTAAGTGTGATTGATGGAGTGATTAAAGAACCTAAATCAGGGGCCCATAGAGACCATGAAGCAGCAGCGAAACTTGTTAAAGATCAAATTTTGAAATCGCTTAAAAAGTTAAAAAAACTGAAACCAGAAAAATTAATAGAACAGCGGATTAATAAATATTCGAACATGGGATCTTTTGCAAAAGGCTAACATGCTTAACATTCCGCATAGCACTCCATTGATCTACTACCAACATGAATTGCGTAGTAGATATAGCGAAACCGACAAAATGGGATATGTATATCATGCAAAGTTTTTGGAATACTTTGAAGTAGCTAGAGTGGAAATGATTCGAAGCTATGGAATAGATTACAGTGCGATGGAAGATGCTGGAATTATGCTACCTGTTACAGAAGCAAATGTTGAGTTTAAGTCCCCTGTTTTATACGATGAGCCTATCAAAATTGAAGTTTTAGTTTATGAAAGACCAAACATTCGAATGAGAACTTTCTATAATGTGATAGCTAAAGAAAGAGACGTATTATGTGCAAAGGCCCAGGTAACCTTATTTTTTATGGATGAGCACACTCGAAAACCAACCCGAGCGCCTTCTTTTTTTCTGGATAAATTTGATCAAGCGATTGAGCTTGCAAATCAAAATTGATGTAATATATGATGTTTAAAAATAAATATCTTTATTACGGATTATTCACAGCAACGGTGTTTTTAGTTCTTGCAGGTCTTGGTCCAGGTTTATTTGGCATGGATACCCATGAATCTAGATGGCAACATATGTTTTTTGAAAAACTATGTCACCAAAATCCACATCGCTCGTACAGCGTCGCTGGTGTAAGCATGGCGGTGTGTTCTAGATGCCTAGGTATTTATACATCATTTGCATTTGGCTTGGTTACAGCTCCATGTGTTTTTTCGATTATATCATTATCTAATACAATTAAAATAAGATTGGTACTAGGAACCATTCTAATAAATGCTATTGATATATTTG
>JAYPYN010000079.1:9865-10378 GCA_038154605.1 Balneolaceae bacterium | reverse complement strand
CCTATGTCCACCTTTATCTTGTTTCAATGAAAACCCAATTGTGGTTCCATTTTGATAATAACCCGCTAACATATAAGAAAAAAAACTGCGACCTACAGCCAATACACTTGCTTCTTTATCAGGAACTAATTTTGAAACTATATCTAAAGTAAAATCAAAGCGATATTTATGCATACTCAAATATCTTTTTTTAGCCATTTCACTACTTGTAGCTTCTTTCTCGCCATTGATTAATGATTTAATTAAGTTATTATAGTTCATATGTCTGAAATTTTATGGCTTGTAAGCCATTATTAAATTAAAACTAAATTAATGTTATTTAAATTATCCTATATTAAGCAAACCTTAAACTATTATCTCCCATCTACTACATACCTTTTAGTATTTCGTACCTCTAATTAAACACTCCTTCTTCTTCCAAAAACTCCAACGTATCAACCGCATGCCGTAGATGTGGGATTACAATACTTCCCCCAACCATCAATGCTACATTCAACGCATCTACAATTTCGA
>JAYPYN010000079.1:5776-9855 GCA_038154605.1 Balneolaceae bacterium | reverse complement strand
ATACAATCGTTACATCGAAGCACCGTGGAAGCCACCAATCCAAGTAATTCCTTTGTTTTGGAATCCAAGGCACCATCTTTATAGGTGTTAGAATCCATGTTAAAGAATCTTTTAACCCCTAGATGATCCAAACCAAGAATTTTTTCATTTTGAGTAATTCTTTTTTCTCTAAATTTTTGCAATCGATTTTTGATTTCTGAATGGGACATGATTATTATTTTTTTAAAAAGCTACGCATAGTTTATTTTGATAATACACTAAAATTCGTACAACATAAACAGTATAGTATCTCCCCTTTTTTAATCTTTAGCAAAACAAGCTAGTTTCAATTACTGATGGTACATCAAAAAGAACCAAAACATAAATTAGTAGTGGTAGGTGACTCCTTGGCCCAAGGATTCCAGAATGGTGGTATTTATCGTACTGATATAAATTTCCCTTCTTTCATCGCACGTTGTTTTGACCCATACCCTGATTTTCAGCAGCCTGTATTTACAGCACAAGCTGGAATACCCTTAAATCTAGAAGTTTTACTACGTGGTTTAACCGACGAATTTGGCACACAATTAAATATTGATGACTATCCTGCCGCATTATCTCATACTATATCCACTCTTAAACGAATTAAAAAATATTGGGAAGGTGGATTCAAAGATTTAAGTGTTATCCGAAACACCCCGTATCATAATCAAGCAATTTGGGGTCTTGCAGTAAACGATTCTTGGTTAGTAAACGAAAAAAACAGTCGTGAATTCATCGAAGCAAATAAAGAGCGTTATTCAATTTTTGGATTACTACCTGAACATGCAAAATATACCACTGCTCGGTTAGTCCTCAATCCTAGTTTACACCAGAAATATGAATTACGCACTCAATTACAGAATGTACAAGCATTATCTGAAGACGGGGGGATTGAAAACCTAATTGTATGTCTTGGCCATAATAACGCATTAGGATCTATTGTTAACCTTAATTTAACTTGGTCTACACCTGAGGATTTAGACTCCAAAATGGGTTCTCGAACATGCTCCATCTATCGTCCCGAACATTTTGAATTGGAGTACCGAAAATTGGCAGACAAAATCACAAAAATTGGCGCTAAAAGAATATTTGTACCTACAATTCCTTACCCCACCATTCCTCCCATCCTACGAGGAGTTAACTCCAAATATTCTTCCAATCATCTTGGATATTATGATTATTACACTAGATTTTGGATTTGGGATGAAGATTTTGATCCTGAAAAACATCCTCATTTAACAAAAGATGAAGCTATACAGATAGATTTTACTGTTGATGAATACAACTCTATAATCAGAAAAATTGCAAAAGAATATGGATGGTACGTTGTACCTATGGCAAAACACGTTGCTAACATGGCTCAACGCCGACTTGGAGGGGAAGTGCTACGCGGATTTCCAGTTGAGTTTATTTCTGCACTTAAAAGAAATGATCTAACTAAACATTTAGTGGAGAATGGTAAAGTTACATTAACAACCGACTTTATTCGAACAAAAAAAGAAACAGGAAAAATATATAAAGGCGGGATTTTCAGTCTCGATGGATTACACCCTACCACCATCGGGTATGCCTTAATGGCTAATAATTACATAACCGTTATGCAAAGGGCAGGAGTTAAATTTCAAAAATCTTTTGATTGGGATTTTGCCATTGCAGAGGATTCTTTAGTCACTTATCCCCCTATATTACTTTCAGAATTAAAACTCATACTTAGGTATCTCTCATTAAGTAAATCAGAAGTATTGTTAAAATTTGGAAAAAATATCGTAGCTCAATTTATCGAAACTTTATCCATCAACTAATGATTAATTTTAATTAATGAACGAATTTTATTTGGAAATACAATTCATTCATACTTAAATTTATAAGATTGAAAATTTATTTCTTGCCATTCTAAAAAGAATAGATTAATAAATGATTTTTAATTAATTTATATACATATTAATCATATTCAATAAATACAAAGAAATTAACCCCTAAAGGATACCCCATTCCATACCCTAGGATTGGGGATAATCCCCCCGAAAAAGCCTCATTGAAACTGAGGCTTTTTTCATAATTATGAGGTTATTCCTCATAAATAATAATATTATACCTCTTGAAAAATTTACATCTTTAAACGATCAACTCTTCACATCTAATGTTTCCTGAGTCTATAAATCTAAATTCTAATAAAACTGATTTTAAAAACTTAATTTCTTGAAGAAGCTATTCATACACTCTTCACAAAATGTCTTAAATTTGTAACTATCAACCACAATAAATTTTAAGAATGCATAAACCATTTCTGATAATTCTCGCTTTTTTCATTTTTGCAAGTTGTACCCAAACTACTCCTAAAATAGTATATGATGCGTCTTCCGATACACTGAGATATGCGCAAGAAAAACACTTTCAAAATATCAAACAATTAACTTATGGGGCTAATAATGCCGAAGCATATTGGGGGTTTCAGGATAAAGACATCATTTTTCAATCAGACAATCCTGCATGGGATGTCAACTGTGATCAGATATTTTATATGAAAGCAAAAGCCAATGAGCCTAGTTTTAAACCAAAGATGGTAAGTACTGGTCTGGGCAGAACTACCTGTGCTTTTTTCCTACCCGGAGATACCACTTTTGTTTATGCATCTACACATTTATCAGATAATGCTTGCCCAGCTGTACCAGAACGCAAACCTGGAGGTGCCTATGTTTGGCCAATTTATGAAAGCTATGATATTTTTAAAGCAAATTTAGAAGGTGAAATTATAGCTAATCTTACTCCAAACTCTCCTGGGTATGATGCAGAAGCAACACTATCACCTGATGGAACAAAAATTGTTTTTACCTCGATGCGAACTGGTGATTTAGAACTATTTATCATGGATACTGACGGATCTAATGTAACTCAGATTACCTCTGAGCTTGGATACGACGGTGGTGCTTTTTTCTCCCCAGATGGAACAAAACTTGTATTTAGATCTTCCAGGCCTGAAACTGAGGAGGAAGTTGAAAAGTACACCTCACTATTAGAACAAGGTTTGGTGGAACCAACAAATATGGAACTCTATACTGTGAATATTGACGGCACCGAGCTAAGAAAGATTACTAATCTAGGAAAAGCTAATTGGTCGCCATATTATCATCCTTCAGGCGAAAAAATTGTGTTTTCATCGAATCATAACTCTGAACGAGGTTTTCCATTCAATATTTATATAATTGATGAAGACGGTTCCAATCTAGAACAAATTTCATTCGATAATACTTTTGATTCATTTCCTATGTTCTCTTACGATGGCACAAAAATCATCTTTGCCTCTAATAGATTCAACGGCGGAGATCGATCCACGAATGTATTTATTGCAGATTGGGTTGAATAAATTTTATGATGTTACATCTTTTAAAGCAGGGCATTAGATTCTGCTTTTTTATACATCCTTAATAGTCATCCTTCATTAAATATAGGTATTAGAGCCACACAATACCCTCCGTTTTAATATCTGAAACTTTCTGTCTGATTTGGAGAACAGTTCGTTAAACAAAAATTTTGGCGACACATCATTTTAATTAATTATCATTGAATTTAAATTTAGTCTTGGCTAAATTTGAGAAAAATTTATAAAGTTATTATGGCACCATTAACTACACTTAAAGAAGGTAAGAGTTCAGTGATCTCAAAGATCGGTGATGGTATTACTGGTGCTCAGAGAAGAAGATTACTTGATCTTGGAATTTACCCTGGCGCAACCATTTCTCATCGATTCAATGCTGCTACTGGTGACCCTAAAGCATATGAAGTTCTTGGGTCTGTAATTGCATTACGCAAAGAACAGACGGATTTGATTTTTACCACTGAAGAGTAAAAATAATGGAAAAGGTTAAAGAGAGTTCCCGGCATTTGCCGTCAGAACATGGGCTACTGGGGCAAACCTATAGGATTAAACAACTCAAACAATTAGGTGTAAAAATTAACCATTGGGATTATGTTGTTGCACTTGCAGGAAATCCTAATACTGGTAAAAGTACTGTTTTTAATAGTTTAACAGGATTACGCCAACATACTGGTAATTGGCC